>CAIPGJ010000799.1 GCA_903864555.1 uncultured Pseudomonadota bacterium
TGCCGTCCTTTCCCTGAGGAAGTGCTGAGCGATTTCCAGACATGTGCATGATCGGAAAACCTCCCGCTGCTGCGGGGCGTTCCCGGAACATGCCGCCTTGATCCGCATGGCCCTTGCCGCAGCCACTCCCGCCACAAACAACAAGCGCCAATACCGACCATGAGCCGCCTTCTTCCTGACGAGCCTGCCGTCAGCACCGAGATCGAGACTGCCTCCGGGCGCCTGCGCGGCCTGCGCGAGAACGGCGTGTCCCGCTTCAGGGGCATCCCCTATGCCGCCAGCACCGCCGGGAAGAACCGCTTCCTGCCGCCACAGCCCATACCGGCCTGGACGGGCACGCGTGACGCGTTGGCATTCGGCCCGCGCGCGCCCCAGGATCAGGACCCCTCCAGCGGATTGGTGTGGCGCGAATGGATACGCGACCGCAGTCCGCTCGGCGAGGACTGTCTGGTGCTGAATGTCTACACCCCGGCCGATGCGGGTTCCGTCTCCCGCAGCAGCCAGCGCCCGGTGATGTTCTACATCCATGGCGGCGGCTTCAATGCCGGCTCGGGTTCGGCCCCGGGTCTGGATGGCAGCATCCTGGCGTGCCAGGGCGATGTGGTGGTGGTGACCATCAACCACCGACTCAATCTGTTCGGCCATTGCTGGCTGCCGGAGGCTGGCGATACCCTGGCCGACGCCGGCAACAACGGCATGCTCGATATCGTCGCTGCGCTGCGCTGGGTGCGCGACCACATCGGCGCATTTGGTGGCGATGCGGGCAATGTAACGCTCTTCGGCCAGTCCGGCGGCGCCTCCAAGGTGGCGGTACTGATGAGCCTGCCGGCTGCCCGCGGCCTGTTCCACAAAGCGGTGATACAGAGCGCCTCCTCCCTTATCCGCATGGCCACGCCGGATGAAGCGGCACGCTGCAGCCAGGCCCTGCTCGCGGAACTGGGCATGACGCGCCCGGATGTCGCGCGCCTGCAGACCATCCCCATCGAAGCGCTGCTGGCTGCGCGCAAGCGCGCCGTGGCAGCCGCCGGCGACAACTTCCGCCCGCTCGTGGATGGCCGCAATCTGGCGGTGCATCCCTTCGATCCGGAGGCGGCAGACACCGGCCGCGATGTGCCGCTGCTCATCGGCACCTGCGAGGACGAGCAGACATTCACGCTGGGGACGAACCCGGCCAATTTCAGCCTGACCCTGCCGCAGGCGCAGCAACGCCTCGGCCGCTTCATGGGCATTCCTGCCGATGCCGCCGCCGGCCTGATGCAGGACTACGCCACCCGCCGACCGCAGGCCACGGCCAGCGATCTGATGATTGCGGCGATGAGCGACCACATGTACCGGCGCAACGATATTCTCGCCGCCGAACGCAAGGCGGCGAAGGGCGGCGCGCCAGTGTGGATGTATCTGTTCACCTGGAAGTCACCGGCTGTCGGCGGCCTGCTGAAGACACCGCACACGATGTGCATCCCCTTCGTCTTCGGCACCATCGACACGGCGCGCGAGATGCTGGGCAGCGGCCCGCAGCAGCAAGCCCTGTGCGAACGGGTGATGGGCGCCTGGCTGGCCTTCGCCCGCAGCGGCCATCCGCAGCATGCCGGACTGCCCGACTGGAAGCCCTTTGACGCGGTCGGTCGCCACACCATGATGTTCGACAACACCTGTGCTCTGGTGAGCGACCCGCTGCGCGAAGACCGGCTCAGCATCAACCGGCAGCCGCCCTACACGCCCGACGCCAGTTCGCGCCGCTGACACCGTCGTGACCTGCCGCGCCTAAAGAAAGCGGAAGGCCAGGATCGCGACCAGCGTCGGCGGCAGCGCCGCCACCAGCAGCCAGCCCAGGTTGACCGCCTTGTCATGGAAGTGTCCGCGCAAGATCGCCACACCGGCCGGATTGGGCGCATTGGCGATCACCGTCAGGCCACCACCGGCAACGGCGCCCGCCACCAGCGCGTACTTGAACGGATCCGACAAGCCTTCCACCAGGGAGCCCAGATAGGTGAGTGCCGCATTGTCGGTGACGGCGGTCAGGGCCACGGCGCCGTAGAACACCATCTCGCTGCTCATGCTCGTCAGCAGCGGCTGCAGCCACCATCCCTGCTGCCCGCCCAGCACCACCAGCCCCGCCAGGAAGAACGCCACCAGCAGGCCTTCACGCAGAATCAGCCGGTCCTGGTGGCGGGAATAGGCCGACGCCACACCGAGGAAGAACAGCAGCAGGCCCATGAAGATCGCCGGATGGTGGGCGAAGTAGACGACACCCGCCAGAAAGGCAATGTGCACCAGGGTGAGCAGTCCGGGGACTGCAAGCTTGTCCTGATTGCGCTCCGCCTTCGGCAGGGCCGCCAGTTCCCGCCGGAACACCAGCGTGGCGCCCAGCGCATTGATGAACACGGCGATGGCCGCCTTCCAGCCGAACTGGCTCATCATGAAAGCAATGTCCCAGTTCCACTTGCCTGCCACCATCAGTACCGGCGGCGCGGCAAACGGCGTCAGCGTTCCGCCGATCGAGATGTTGACGAACAGCACGCCCAGCGTCGCGTACTTCAGCTTCTCGGAGATGCGCCGGGAAAAAATCCGCTCCGACAGGATCAGCGCTGCCAGGGTCATCGCCGCCGGCTCGGTGATGAATGAGCCGAGCAGGGGCACCAGGCTCAACACGATGAAGTAGAACGCCATGCTGCCTGGCAGTGGCATGCTGCCGGCCAGCCGGCGGACCACCGCACCGGCGGACTGCAGGATGGGCCGCGTACCGGCGATCACCATGATGGCAAACACGAACATGGGCTCGGTGAAGTTGCGGCCATCGATGTAGCTTGTGGCCGTTGCCTGTCCTTCGATGGCAAACATGGCAATGATCAGCACCAGCGCCCAGAAACCGAACACCACCTCGATTTCACCCAGCAAATGCCAGACGCCCGAATGCGCCGGGTGCTTGTGCGCCAGATGCTCGAAGTACCGGGTGGCAAAGGTATGGAGGATGGCCACGGCAAACAGCACTGCGGCCAGCCACTGGATGGTGGTCGGTATCACATCGACTCCCTGCCCGCCTGGCCTGGGCATGCAAGGCCGCTGCCAGGGCAGAGGCCGGCACCGATACCGTGACGGCGATTGAAGATCCGGAAAGCGTTCATTTCAGCCATGATGCACGAAAAAATAACGGCCAATGGGATGCCCTTTGCCGTTTGAAAATTCGGCGGAAAGGCGCAAAGCCAACGCCGCTCAGGTCGAGCAGCCTGTCGGACTTAGGGAAACACTGATCAAATCTCGAATCGCCAGTTCGCTGAATAAAAGTGCCGATTTCAGCCTTTTTTTTCAGTGGACTGGCGCTTCAGGACGCTCGTGATTGATGCCGCTCACGGACCGCGAAGCGCCATGGAGCGCCGATGCTACCATTGCCGCGCTCCTGCTCCGGGGCGCTTAGGGCGGCGCGGTCAACTGGCCCTTGCCAGCCTTGAGCAGGCCGCAAACGGTCGAAATTCATTGATAATAATTAATGTAAATAATTAATAGACACCTAGTTATACTCCGTTAAATGATAATAATGATCTGCCCCGGCGCAGGAAGGACAGAACCAGCGTGAGCACCACCCCAGCCACTGCCGTCCATGCTGCCACGCCCGCTCGCGTGATCTCCCGCGGCGCCTTTTTCCTGCTGTTTGCCGTGTCCGGCTTTGCCGGTCTGATTTACGAATCCATCTGGAGCCACTACCTCAAGCTGTTCCTCGGGCATGCCGCCTATGCGCAGACCCTGGTGCTTGCCCTGTTCATGGGTGGCATGGCCATCGGTGCCTGGTTGTGCAGCCGGCTGTCGGACCGCTGGACCAGTCTGCTGCGCGGCTATGCCATCGCCGAAGCGCTGATCGGCCTGGCGGCGATGGTCTTCCATCCGGTGTTCAACGGCATCACCGGCCTCGCCTATGACAGCCTGCTGCCCGGACTGCACGAGGCCACCGGCAGCGAGACCGCCACTGCGCTGCTGAAGTGGCTGCTGGCCGCGGCGCTGATCCTGCCGCAATCCATCCTGCTGGGCATGACCTTCCCGCTGATGAGCGCCGGCATCATCCGGCGCCATCCGCAGACGCCCGGTGAAACCCTGGCCATGCTCTACTTCACCAACAGTTTTGGTGCGGCCATCGGCGTGCTGGCCAGCGGCTTCCTGATGATCGAGCATCTGGGTTTGCCGGGCACCATGATGGCCGCCGGTGCCATCAACCTCTTGCTGGCCGCCTTCGTCTGCTTCCTCACCCCGGGTGCCGATCCGCGCCCGGCCCCGGTGTTCCACGAGGCGAGCCCCGCGGAACTGGAAGTACCCTACGGCCTGTTGCTGCTGATCGCCGCACTCACCGGCGCAGCGTCCTTCATCTACGAGATCGGCTGGATCCGCATGCTCTCGCTGGTGCTGGGCTCCTCCACCCACTCCTTCGAACTGATGCTGTCCGCCTTCATCCTCGGCCTGGCCTGCGGCGGGCTGTGGATACGCAAGCGCATTGATCGCATCGGCGACCCGGTGCGCTTCCTCGCCCTGGTGCAGGTGGCCATGGGCCTGCTGGCGCTGGCCACGCTGCCGCTCTACGGCGAGATGTTCCCGCTGATGAAGGCGGTGATGGAAGGGCTGGCCAAGACCGATTCAGGCTACGCCCTGTTCCTGCTCGCCAGCCACGGCATCGCGCTGGCCATCATGTTCCCGGCCAGTTTCTGCGCCGGCATGACGCTGCCGCTGATCACCTACCTGCTATTGCGTGCCGGCCATGGCGAACGCGCCATCGGCGCAGTCTATGGCGCCAACACCCTGGGGGCCATCGTCGGCGTGGTCGTCGCAGCGCACATCGGCATGCCGCTGCTCGGCCTGAAGGGCCTCATCACCGCCGGCGCTGCGCTGGATGTGCTGCTCGGACTGGCGCTGCTGTGGCTGCTGGTCAACCGCGTGCAGCTTTCGGCCATCGCCACAGCCGTGTCGGTGGCGGCGTTTGCGCTGGTGCTGGGCCTGGTGCAACTCGACCCGTATCGCATGGCCTCGGGCGTGTTCCGCCGCGGCGAAATCTACTCCGAGAAGGACGTGAAGCTGGTCTATTACAAGGATGGCAAGACCACTTCGGTGAGCCTGCTCGATTTCGGCCCCAGCCGCAGCCTGCGCACCAATGGCAAATCCGACGGTGCCATCGACATGGGCGGCACCGAGATCATCTCCGACGAACTCACCATGACGCTCACCGGCGCCCTGCCCCTGGCCTTCCGGCCGGAGGCCAAAGTGGCCGCGGTGATCGGTGTGGGCACCGGCCTCACCACGCATACGCTGCTGGCCAATGCCGGCCTCACGCGCGTGGACACCATCGAGATCGAGCCGGCCATGGCCGAAGCCTCGCGCCTGTTCGCCCCGGTCAACGCCAGCACCTTTGCCGACCCGCGCAGCAACATCGTCTTCGATGATGCCAAGACCTATTTCTCCACCCACAACCGGCGCTATGACTTCATCGTCTCCGAGCCATCCAACCCCTGGGTGAGCGGCGTCTCGAGCCTCTTTACCGTGGAGTTCTACGCGCTGGTGAAACGCTACCTCGCACCAGGCGGCATCCTGGTGCAGTGGCTGCAACTCTACGAGACCGACATCTCGCTGGTGGCCTCGGTGCTGAAGGCGCTGGGCAGCCAGTTCCCCGACTACGCCATCTACGCCACCACCGACGGTGACATGCTGATCGTCGCCGGCGACGAAAAGGCGCTGGCCAGGCCGCTGGCGGACATCACGCAAATGCCCGGGGTGGCAGCCGAACTCGCCCGCGTGCACGTGCACAGCATCGGCGACCTGGAAATGCGCCGCATCGGTGGCAAGCGCGTGCTGGCACCCTTCTTCGAAAGCTATGGCGTGCCGGCCAATTCCGACTACCACCCCTACCTCGACCTGCACGCCGCGCGCTTTCGCTACCTGGGTGAATCGGCAAGCAACTTCACCGCCATCGGCAATGCCGGCGTACCGGTCATGCAGATGCTGGAAGGCCGCGATGGCCGCTACCAGGCCGAGCCCACCCTGCAGGGCGAGGATCATTTCGAGCGCGTATTCGACTCACGCCGTGCCCGCTACGCGCTGGAGTTCCTGCTGCGTGGTTCGGCCGAACAGCCGCCCAGCCTGTCGCGCAACCTGCAAAAGGATCTCGAAGTCATCCGCATGCGGCTCATCGAATGCCGCGATACGCAGCGCTACGACATCTGGCTGCATTCGCTGTACAACGTGGCGCGCCAGGTCAACCCGCTGCTGCCCGCAACGCAGGTGCGCACACTGTGGCAACGACTGGAGAAATCAGCCTGCTTCGGCGCGCTGGATGCCTCGCAGCGGCGCTGGCTGGAATTGTTCAAGGCGGTGGGCAACCGCGATGGCGCGCGCATGGCGCAGATGGGCGAGATGCTGCTGGCAGAAAAGAGCGACCTGCCCACCGGGCACCGCCAGTACCTGCTCTCGGCCACCCTGGCAGGCCACCTGTCGCTGGGCCGCAGGCTGGAGGCGGCCATTGCACTGAAGCGCCACAGCCTGGACTACAAGGGGGACGACATGAGCCTGCGCCTGCTCAAGGCGCATGTGGAAGCCGGATCGGCCAGACCGGGCGCGTCGGCAGCGGCAGCAAATGGGGCTGTGCCAAACGCACACTGAAGGGCTGCGCGAAAACGGCACAGATCATACAATCACCTTCTCCACCCCTGCGAACAGGCACCCCATGCCCGATGCGGCTCCCCGGCTGATCTACGTGCTAGAAGACAACCAGGTGATGTGCTCGCTCATCTGCATGCATCTGCAGAACGCCGGCTACCAGGTGCAGGGATACGCCGATGCAGTGGAAGGCGGCAAGGCATTGATGGCAGCCCCGCCCGACCTGCTGGTGCTGGACATCGCCATGCCCTACCTCGACGGTCTGGAACTGCTCAGGGCCATGCGCACTGATGACAAGACCCGCGCCATTCCCACCATCATCGTCACCGCGCGCACCGACTCCGATGCGGAACTGGCGGCCAAGGCTGCCGGCGCGCTGCGCTACCTCACCAAGCCGCTGCAGCGCCAGCAACTGCTCGATGCGGTGCGTGAAGTCCTTGCAGGCGACGTAGCCGCCACTCACTGAGCCGCCGCCAGGCGACGGCATTGCCACTCAGCTGACGATCACGCCACGCCTGCTCCGGTGTCGAGGCGAAACAGGCGATGCCTATGACCTGCATTGCAGGTCGCCCGTCCTGCCCAGTCTTTTTCTCAGGAGCGTCCAGCGGGTGCGGCAGCCGGTGTCGGGGGTGTCACAGGGACCTGAAAAGGGCTTGCCGGTGCTGCAGGCGCGCTGACCGGATCCCCGCCGGCAGCCGGCGCGGCAGGCACTGCGGGCGGCTTGCCCGGCCGCAGGTTGACTGGCACGCGCCCATCCCGTCCTTCCAGACCTGACTTGTCGATGGCCCGCACCTGTAGCGTGTAATTGCCCGGCTCCAGGTTGGCAAACACGATGTCGGCCGTATTGAACACCTGCTCGTAGCGGACCTGCTGCATGTCGGCGTCCGTCGCCAGCGTGGCACGGTAAGTCACCGCGCCGGTGACGCGCGCCAGGCGCAGGCGGAAGGTCGGCGCCACCTGCACGATGAAGGGCCGCGGCAGCGCCGGGGCAGCCAGCAGCGCCACCGGCGGCGCAGGCTTGCGCGTTTCATCGACGAAGGAACCAAAGCCATCCGGAACCGCCACGGTATCCGCGGCTGTGGGTGCCACACCACCGGCCGGCAGGCCGGTAAAGACGATGGTCCCTTCCGACACCTCGGTGCGCGTGCCCTTCTCCTGGGCGGTGACGCGGAACTCCGTGCCACGCACCGCAGCCGTGGCAAACCCGGTGCGGATCTGGAAGCGCGACACTTTCGGCACCGCAGGCTTGAAGCGGACTTCGGCGGTGCCGGAGCTCATGTCCACCTGGGTGTCGGTCACATTGGTGCCGGCAAGGCGACGGATGCGCTCAAGCTTCATGTCAGTGCGTGGCTTGACCTGCATGGTCGAGCCATCCACCAGTTGCACAGTGACAAACCCGCTGTCGGCGGTGCGGAGGGCTGCCCCCTCGCGCAGGCGATCACCCACGGCCACGGGCGAGCCATCCGCCTTGCTTGCCTCACCCACCACCGCGCGCACCTCCATCTCCGCCGCATCCAGCCGCAACAGAGGCCGTGGAATCAGCATGGTGCTGCCCGGCGCCAGCCGGTTCGGATCGGGAATGCTGTTGCGCCGCTGCAAATCAGGCCAGCGATTGGGGTCGACCAGCAGGCGCTTGCCAATGCCGATCAGGGTGTCGCCTTGCCGGACTGTCAGCTCGAAGTCCGCTTCGGCCGGATCGGCATCGGCAGACCATGCCGGCATGGCCCCCAGTAGAAACGACAACAGGACCACGCGCAGTGCTGCCGGCAATGCGGCAACGAAGGACTTGCTGGACATCCACTTCTCCCGAATCAGTCAGTGTGGAAACCGGTCCACCGGCCTCCTCGCGGAGGAGGACTCTAACATTCCACGCGCGGCCGCCACAATGTCTGCAGCACATGACAGGTGCATGGCAGACAGGGCTTCGTCGCTTCGTCGCTTCGTCAATGTGTCAGTGCGCTTCCGAAGGCAACAAGGGCAGCACAAAGCCGAACTCGGAGCCCTCGCCGAGTTTGCTGGTCACCCGCATCTCGCCATGGTGGCGGTCGATCACGGTCTTGACGAAGGCCAGGCCCAGGCCCACGCCTTTCTCCTGCGGCTGGCCCGGCTGGGAAAAGCGGGCGAAGCGCTCAAACAGCCGTTGCTGGTCGGCTTCACTGATGCCATAACCCTGATCGCGCACGCCACAGTGTGCCTCGCGCCCCTGCAGCCTTGCCGATACCGTCACCGTGGTGTCCGGGGGGCTGTACTTCACCGCATTGTTGATGAGGTTCACCAGCGATCGCACCAGCAGCGCCCGGTCGGCCCGCACCACCACCGCCTCGACGGCCGACGCCTCCACGCGCATGCCCTTGGCCTCGGCCTGCGACTGCACAGCCGCAGCGGCCTCACGTGCCACATCGGCAAGGTCACAGGCGTCCAGCTTGAGCGCCTGGGTTTCCGCGCGCGAGACCTGGATGAACTGGTCGGCCAGCTCGATGGTGCTGCGCGCCTGCTGCTCGATCTGCTGCAGGATGCGTTCTGCCGGAAAGCGCTCCGGATTGAGCTGGTGCAATTCCAGGGCGGCCAGGATGGAGGCCTGTGGCGAACGGATGTCGTGACTCAGAAAGGCCAGGGTCTCGTCGCGCCGGCGCTGCGCGTCCCGGATCGGGGAGATGTCCACCAGGGTGACCAGCAGGCCGCTGCGCTCCCCCTGCATGTCCAGGCAGGGCACGCAATCCAGCAGCAGGCTGCGCCGCAGGTGGTCCTCCAGTTCCATCTCGGCATGGCCGCGCGCCTGCAACTGGCGCTGCACCTCGGCCCACAGGTCCTCGCGTGCTGGCGCCAGTGCCGACATCAGGCCTTCCACTGACTGTCCCCGCAGTGCTGCTGCGCTCCCCACATCGAGCAATTGCGCCGCCAGCCGGTTGGCGATCAGCACGTGCTCATCCTGCCCGGCCACCAGGGTGGCCACCGGCAGGCTGTCCAGGCTGTCGGAGATGAAACGACGAGCTTCCCGCAGCCGGTCGGCTGCGACGCGCAGCGCGCCGATCTTGCGCCCCAGCACATCGGAGAAGCGCGAGCCGAGCTCGGCCGGACGCCCGGGCACGATGGCCGGCTCCAGTTCCAGTTGCTCGAACTGCTGGCTGAGGAAGTGCACCACCGCTTCCAGCCGGCGCCAGCTCCATACCGGAAAAGCCACCAGCAGGATGAGCACGGCCGCCCCGGGCGGAAACCACACCTGGCTGAAGGCCAGGATGACGCCCGAGATGACCAGCATGTCGGCAATCAGCAGCGACACCAGCAACAACACCATGCGCGGGGACAGCAGCACGAAGCCGGCCAGCGCCAGCACCACCGGCACCAGCGTGTACAGCGCAGAGGCCGAGGTCGAGGCAAAGCGCGTGGCGCGTCCCTGCAGCAGCGCATTGAGCGTCTGGGCGTGGATCTCGACCCCGGGCATGAGTTCGGACTGCCCCGTCACCGGCGTCGGGTAGGCATCACCCAATCCAGTCGCGGTGGCGCCGAAGAAGACGTACTTCCCAGCCAACTCCTCGGCTTGCACCTGTCCGGTCAGCAACCTGATGGCGGGAATGCGCTTCACCGTCCCGGGCGGGCCGGCAAAGTCGATGTGCACCCAGTAGTCGCGCAGCCAGCTGCCCTCGGAGGCCGCGCTACCCATGCCGGGCGGTCGCCGGTCGCCGGGCAAGCCATCGCCCGGGAGCGCCTGCCCTGCCGCCCTGCTCATGGCCAGGCTGAAGGCCGGCCACTGCTGGCCATTGAAACCCTCCTGCAGGAACAGGCTCCGGACCACGCCATCGGCATCGGGCTCGACATGGGTGTGCGCGAGGGTCGCGCCACTGGCGAGGAAAGGCTGCGCCGGCAGCAACAACTCCGGTTCGCCACCCTCACGCCCCACGGCCACCACCGACAGCACCGCACCGGGCAGCTTCTTCAGCACGCGCGCCAGCGCAGCGTCGCCGGCGGGATCGCGCTCGTCGGCTTCGGACAGGATCACGTCGATGCCCACCGCACGCGGCTGCAACACGGCGATGCGATCGAGCAGCGTGGCCATCACCGCGCGCCGCCACGGCCAGCGGCCCATGGCGGCAATGCTCTCGTCATCGATGGTGACGATGACAATGTCGGCTGGCACTGGACGGCTGCGCAGCGACTGCGCGGTATCGTACAGCTGGCGATCGATACGCCCCAGACCGACCTGCGAACCGAGATAGACCGCCAGGGTCACCAGGATGACCGCCAGCACCAGCCACTCGAGCAGGGCGCGGCGTGGCAGCCAGGAGCGCTTAGTACGCACAGCGCCCGTTCAGCAATATCCTCCGGCAACACAGCAAGGAAGCATCCCTGGCAGATGCGTGCCTGACCCCGTCGTGCAGCGAGACAATTCCCATCGATCGATTCCCTGAAAGACACCGCAGTGTCGATGCAGTGGCCCGGGAATTATAGGTGGGAGAGCCCTCCTGCTGGAAAGGCGCTGCATCACCCGTGTTCGGCAGCGCTCCAAGTCACATCAGAAAAATATGATCAGAGCGATGCGCAATCCGTCGTGACCAGTTCATCACGGAGATAGAGGTTTTCAACCACTGCGCGACTGCCCCGGCTGGATCAGGCCGCGGCTTCTAAAGCAGCAATGCGCTCTGGCAGCAAGAAACGGCAAAGCTCCGCTCAGTCGATCTTCACATTGGCTGCCTTGACGATCCTCTGGTACTTCTCAAGGTCAGTGCGGATCACGCGGCCGAACTCCTCGGGCGTGCTGCCGACCACATCGGCGCCTTCAGCAGCCAGCCGCGCGCGCAGGTCTGCTCCACTCAGGTGCTTGACGATTTCAGACTGAAGCGTACCCAGGACCGGCCTGGGGGTGGCGCCTGGAGCGAGTATTCCGAACCAGTTGCTGAAATCGTAGCCCGGCACACCGGACTCGGTGATGGTAGGCACCTCCGGAGCAGCCCCCGAGCGCTGCAGGCTGCCCACGGCCAGCGCCTTCAGCTTGCCGGCCTTGACCAGGGGCAGCGATTGCAGAATGGTGTTGAACATGAGGTGCACCCGGCCGCCCATCTGATCAGTGACTGCCGGACCGCCCCCCTTGTACGGGATGTGCAGCATGTCGATACCGGCCATCATTTTGAGCAGTTCGCCAGCCAGATGCGGCGAGGAACCCGTGCCCGACGAGGCATAGTTGATGCTGCCCGGCTTGGCCCGCGCCAGTGCAACCAGTTCTTTCACGTTGCTCGCCGGCAAGGACGGGGTCGCGGTCAACATGAAGGGCACGCTGGCCACCAGCGACACCGGTGCAAGATCCTTGAGCGGATCGAAGGGCAGCGGATAGAGCGCGGCATTCACGGCATAGCTCGCCGACACCATGAGGATGGTGTAACCGTCTGCAGGGGCCCTGGCAGCCATTTCAGTGCCGGTAGTGCCTCCCGCGCCAGGTCGGTTGTCCACGCTGACCTGCTGGCCAAAACTTTCCGAGAGCTTCTGCCCGATGGTGCGCGCCAGAATGTCGGTGCCGCCACCCGGGGTGAAGGGGACGATAAGCCGGAGGGGCTTGTTCGGATAGGCCTGACTGCGGGCCGGCGCCGACGCCACCAGAAGCGCCAGGACCAGACATGACGCCAAGCTTGTTGACACTGCACCGGATTGCCTCATTTGCGCGCTCCCTTCGATACGGTTTCAAACAGGCCTGACGGCCGGACTATGCCTCTGCTTGCATTATGTCTGCTCAGTGCCGCCGGGGTGAGGGACGTTCTGAAAACCCCGGGAGACATCCCCGTCACCCTGTGAATGGGCTCTGAAAAAACAGGCCTTTCAGAGCGTCCTCAGAGCCCCCAGCAATGCAAGGGCATACTCCCCTCGTGCACCCCTGCTTCAGATGCCCCTGACGGTAATTTTGTCAGGGGCTATTTGACTGCCTTCAGTGGCAGCAGCACCCGGGCCCAACCCTTGGCAGTCATCTCGCCGCGTTGGTCACGCGTGCCCAGCTCGATCTTCACGCTCCCCCTCCCCGCATCTGCCATGGTCTTCTCCACGATCCTGCCATGACCATAGGTGACATCGCCAACCAGGTTGAAACGCCTGATCTCACAATACAACTCGGCAAGAAAACCGTTGTCCCCGGCCCAGTTGGTCAGCATGGTGCCCAGCCAGGCAACGCGCTCAGGTCCGTAGTCATAGGCCTCGGGCACGCCGACACTGCGCGCCAGCGCAGAATCCCAGTGGACCGCTTCGGGTGGCTCGGGAATGCCATAGCCGTTGAGTATGCCGGCGGACGGATGTCGCTGCAGATACTTGAACCAGTAGCCATGTGCCCAGATGAAAAGGCCACCCCAGGCCTGTTCGAAGGCCACGGCCACCGTGGCGGTGTAAGGCCCGCGCACAATGCCGGGCAGCTCGTCGCCCACCTGCACGTCATCCCAGTAAAGTGGTGTCGATCCCCGGCAGGTCTCCTGCTCGTAGAGCCGTGCAATCTGGGCAATTTCCTCGCTCGAGTAGGTGTGAAACTCCAGCGAGTTGTACTTGCCCTTCTCCTTGGCCTTGGTGCGCTCGGTGCGCATGCCCCAGGACTCCGCATCGGCAATCTCGCGCCCGTCCTTGCCCAGGAAGCGGATATGCGAAATCTGCTTGAACATGCGGTCGGCAAAGCGGCTGGGCAATTCCACCAGGCCCTTGAAAGTCACTTCGGTATCAATGGTTTCACCCAGCGGTATGGGCTCTTTCCAGCGGAAATGGGAGCCGGCAAAAAAGGAATGCACACCGGGCAACCCGCCTCTGTAGCCGATGGAGATGCGGCTGAAGGCGTAGAGCATGCAGGGCGGCGCGATCATGTGGCCCACCGCGGACTGCCTTGCGTACGCCTCGTCCAGAAACAGCGGATTGCGGTCACCGGTGGCCCAGGCCCAGTGCCGGATGGCATCTCGCGTCGCCTCGGTCAGATAGGGCGGCTCATTGACACTGACCTTCTGGCCGATTTTTGAACGCACGCGGGCCAACTCTTCATCACTGACGCGGCCGTCATGATGGAATGACTCTGACATGGATAACCTCTGCTTTCTGCTGATTCAGCCTGCGATGGAACCGTCGTTGGGATGCTCCAGCTCGATGACGCCTTGCGCCGCCAGCTGCTTGATTTTCTCGGGGGAGTATCCGAGCCCGGCCAGTACCGCACTCGTATCCTGACCCAGGATCGGCGAAGGCGAGTACTGCGGGTTTTCGTAGTCACCGGAAAACTGCAGGGGAGTGCCCACCACTTTCACTTCTCCCGACCATGGATGCGTGAAGGACTTCACCAGACCACGCTCGGCGATCACCGGTTGCTCCAGAGCCTCTCCCACGCTGTTTACCGGGCCATGGGGCACATCGGCCTTGCTCAGGATTTCGTGCCATTCCGCAGCCGTGCGCATCTTCAGAATCCCGGTGACAAGCGTCTCCAGTTCAACCCGGTTGGCATTGCGATCCTGGGTGGAACGGAATTTCGGGTTCTCGATCAGATCCTCGCGGCCAATGGCGACACAGAACTTGCGCCAGAAATTGCCGATGTGCAAGGCCAGCACGATGTGCCCGTCCTTCACCTCGAAGCGACCATAAGGAACGATGCTGTGGTGGGAACTGCCGACGCGGCCAGGGCTCTCGCCAGTGACCAGATACAGTTCTGCCAGATAGCCCAGCAGACCCATCATGCCCTCCAGCAGGCTCAGATCCACATGCAGCGGCTTGCCGGTCGCATTGCGATGCTGCAGGCCGGCCAGGACACCGATGGCGGCCCACATTCCTCCGCCGATGTCGCCCATGGGTATGCCCATCTTGGTGGGCGGACCATCAGCCTCGCCATTGATGTGCATGGCCCCACTCATGGCCTGGGTGACGAGGTCGAAGGAAGCGGTCTCACGCATGGAGCCGGTCTGGCCAAAGCCACTGATGGAACACATCACGAGGTCGGGCTTCCGCTTGCACAATTCGTCAAAACTGAGGCCCAGCCGGTCCATCACTCCGGGACGGAAATTCTCCAGCACGACATCGGACTGCGCCACCAGGCTGAGGATGATGTCCCGACCCTCGGGCGTTTTCAGATCCACCACCACACTGCGCTTGTTCCTGTTGATGGCCAGGAAGTAATGGCTCTCGCCCTTGTTCACGAGGGGATGGATGGTTCGGGTGTGATCCCCCTTGCCCAGCTCTTCAATCTTGATGACATCGGCCCCCAGATCGGCCATCACCATCGAGCAGAAAGGCCCTGCCAGCACCCGCGACAGGTCCAGCACACGGACTCCGGCCAGTGGACCTCGGGGTGCTCTGCTGCGGTTGAGTTCGCTCATGTCCTGGCTATTGTAGGGAAGTGAGGAGGTCCTGCGGCAGATCGCGGGAGAGCGCGATCAGTGCACGGGCGATTGCAGGCATCCTGCCCGAAGGCAGTTTCTGTCGATGCCCGACCAGGCACAGCACCAAGCCTGGCTCATTGCCACCATGAGGCACCACGCAGGCAACCGCATGGGTGGTCGGCTCATACTCTTCCAGGCTCGTTGCATAGCCCCGCTTGCGGATATCGGCCAGTTTCCCGAGCAGGGCCACGCGGCTTTCTGCCTTGTTCCGATCCTGCGTCCCACTGGCCACGAGCAAAGCCTCATCGTCATCGAGCAATGCCAGCACCGCACGCCCCATGGCGGGTGCGGTCAGCGGATAGACTTCGCCAATCGGTGGCGTGACCACATCGGCATGCCTGGCTCGGGGCAACACACGATCAATCACCACGATGCCCTCATGATTGGCCAGCACCTGGCCGACCAGACAGGTCAGTCCGAACTGATCAACCAGTCCCTGCACTGCATGGCGCAACGCATTGCGGTGCGAGTACCCGCGGCGCGCAGCAGTTCCGAGCTTCACCAGCTTTGGCCCCAGCCGCCACACGGCGTGGCGCGGATCCTTGATCAGCGCTTCGCAGACAAGCAGTGTGGACATGACGTTGAAGCAGGAACTCTTGCTGATATCGAGGGCACGGGCAATTTGCGAGACGCCGGCGCCATGGGGCTGCGCAGCCAGGAACTCCATGATGCGAAAAGCGCAGTCCACGGCAGGCGCAGCAATGCGCGGCGCTGCCGGACGGCTCACCGGAGCAGATTTTGCGGCTTTTCGGACAAGCTGCTTTTGTTCCATATACTGAACGATGTTCCAAGTAACAGGCATGCTAGTCGAGTCTGCAGCCCACTGTCAATGACGACCCGCAACGGAGCAGCACCGCAGCCGCCGCCGGCCGGGCTGCCTGTCATGGCAGTGCTTCCAGCAGTGCTGCCCGATGACGTGGATCTGCAATGGCCACCAGCGCACGGGCACGGGCCGCCCCGGACAAGCCCCTGATGCGCGCCACACCGAATTCGGTCACCACATGTGTAATGGCATCCTGAGGCAAGGTCTGGAATTCCACGCGTGGCACGATGGCGGATGCACCCGATCGTGTCGTCGCCGGCAACACCACGATGGAAGCGCAAGCGCTTGCACCGGCGCGGGCAAAGTCGCGCCCACCGCCTATGCCGCTCACCTGGACGCCTCCCAGGACAGAGGAATTGCCCCTCCCGGTCAGATCCACTTCCAGCACTGCGTTGATCGCCACAAAATCCTGCTGCGCCGCCAGATGTTCCGGATCATGCGCAATGCGCGAATCCGCAATGGCAATCAGGGGATTCCTGTCGGCCCACCGATAGAATGATCCTGTTCCCATCGCCGTAGCGCCCAGCGCCACGGCTGTCCCCTTGATCGGCCGGCAAACGCATCCCGCCTCAATCAGTTGCATGGCCCAGTCGCCCACCAGTCCGGTATGCATGGCCAGATTTCGCCGGGCGCCGATGAGCGCGCCGGGTAAGCCGGCGAGTGCCTTGCCCAATCCCATCTCGATGGTCGCGCCATCGGGGACACACTCCACGACCCACTCTGCAATGCGACGGGAAAACCCGGCCTCTTTCTCGCGTGGCAATTCACCCGGCGGATAGTCGCATTCAACCACCAGGTCGGCCTCGGCCAGATTGAAGCCGGCTTCACTCATGATGCGAGGGAGCGATGCATTGATTTCGATGGCGCGAACCCGCGCCTTCTCCCATGCCGGGATCACCACATCGGCAATCAGTCCGGGCAGCGCCCGCTGCTCTGTGTCCCGGGAACCCTGGGCCAACACCACGTCAATGCGCAGTTTCCCGCAGAGAATGCTCTCCAGAAGCTCGTTCATGGACAGGCACAGGAGCTCGGCCCGTCCTTCGGCAATCGCAACCCGGGTCAGCGGCCCAGGCACCGGTGCATGCAGACGCAGACATGGCCCTGATACCTGTGCCAGACGTTCCAGTCCGCCGGCCATCACCTGGATCACCCGTATGGGTCCGGACAAGCCAGTGGCCGCCTCGATCAATGCCTCGATAAGCAGCCGCGGCTCCCCCGCACCGGTTCCGACCAGAACGGTGTCATCGGCACGCAGCAGGCATCTGAGCTGCCCCGCCAACGTCGTTGCACCAGCAGAGTCAATCGCGGGCAAAGACTCCGTTGCTCGGATGTTCATGGCCGTGCCCTCTCGAATTCATCCTTGCACATTACCCATTGCCGGATGCGCCATGAGTCTGCCTGGCGACCGCCGCTTCATGCAGGCCGAATCAGACCCGCAGCCCTGTCACCGAGAGAAAGATGTTGCACGAAAAAAACCGCTGCAACTTGATGCGCCTGCGATCCATTCGTTACGGGCAAGCTTCATCGAGCTGCAGCTTCGTGCAACTCAGTTTTCGGTGGACTGGATCTTGTTATCCTCGACCACCTTCTTCCACTTCGTCAGTTCCGTGAGGAACTTCTTGCGGAACTCCTCCGGCGTATTGCCTACCGGCACCGCACCGAGCTTCTCCAGGCCGGCGATCACCTCGGGTGAACGCAGCACCTTCACCAGTTCGGCGTTCATGCGGTTCACCAGGGCCGGCGGCGTCTTGGGCGGGGCGAACCAGCCCAGCCAGCTCGGATACTCCAGGTCGAAGCCCTGCTCGTAGGTGGTGGCCACATCAGGCAGCAGCGGCGAGCGCTTGTGCCCGGTGATCGCCAGCACCTTCAGCTTGCCGGTCTTGATCTGGCTCATCGCCGCCAGCAGGGTGCCGCCCGACACCTGGGTCCGTCCGGCGATCAGGTCGATCTGGCCCTGGGCCACCCCCTTGTAATGCACCGGCAGGATGTCCACGCCCAGCACGTTGGCCAGCGAGGCACACACGATATGCGTGATGCCGCCCGAGCCGGCGGTGTTGCAGCTCAGCTTGCCCGGATTGGCCTTGGCATAGGCGACCAGGTCCTTGAGGTTGTTCACGGTCGGCAGCCCGGCCACGCTGGCGACGACGCCGGTGCCGCGGTTGCTCAGTTCGGTGACCGGAACCAGCGTGGCCACCACACTGTGGTTGTAGGCGGGATAGAAGTTCGGCAACACCGTCAGCCCGGTATTGGGAGCAAGGAAGGTATAGCCATCGGGGGCTGCCTTCAGCACCACCCCGGCACCGATGGAACTGGCCGCACCGCCGCGAAAATCGAACAGGAAGGGCTGGCCGGTCTGCGCCTGCAGTTTGTCGGTGTACAGGCGCAATTCATTGTCGGTGCTGCCGCCGGCCACGAAGGGCACCACCACGGTGACCGGTTTGACCGGCCAGTTGACCGCGGGATTCTGTGCCAGCGCAGGCTGGGCGAAGGTCAGCGCCACGGCAAAACCAGCGGCGATGGAGTGATGCACTTGCATGGGGTTACCTCCTCAGGAAAGCAAGGGACTGGATCTCGCCGGCACGATCTGCAAGCCGCGCACTGACGGGAACTTCCAGACAATGGTACAGGGAAAAA
>CAIPGJ010000800.1 GCA_903864555.1 uncultured Pseudomonadota bacterium
AGGTCATTGAGCGCCTTGAGCGGCCTGGCGAAATCACTGCGTCCAAACACTGCCCACTTGTTGGTGGCCAGCTCGCCGACCCACTGGAACTGGTTCTCGCGGTTTTCCAGGCGGGCCACCGAAAACAGGCAGGTGTCCTTGTCGGCCTGCGCCTGGCGGTAGGCGATGTCCCATTCCATGACACGGAAGCTGGCAGCGACACCGGCGCGCTTCGCCATTTCGGTCACCATTTCCGTGGCGGCGCCGGCCGCCTTGCCGGAGGCGGCAAAGTTGAAGGGCGGATTGTCCTCGGTCAGGAAGGTGATGGCTCCGGCCGGCACCGCCGCGAAGGCGAGGGCACTGGCGGTGCTCATGACGGCCAGCCTGTGCAGGAATTTCAAGACGCAAGACATTTTTTCCTCCCGAGTGTCACGTAGGGCTCGCGAACGGCGCATCCAATCCGGTATTTGAGCATGGCCGCTGCCGGGTGCTCAAGCTGCGTGAATCCGACGGGGCTGCGTCCAAGCAAGTCCGGGCGGATAATGAGAAGATCGGCAGGTGCGGCCTCAAATCCGGCCCTGGTCACCGCGTCTCCAACCCTACCCCACATTCACATAACGGACAGCAGCTAGCATGGCTCAATATGTTTATACCATGCGCCGGGTCGGCAAAGTCGTGCCGCCCAAGCGCACCATCCTGAAGAACATTTCCCTCAATTTCTTTCCCGGCGCCAAGATCGGCGTGCTCGGACTGAACGGTTCGGGCAAGTCGACACTGCTCAAGATCATGGCGGGCGAAGACACGAATTTCGAGGGCGAAGTCGTGCGTATGCCCAACATCAACGTGGGCTACCTGCCGCAGGAGCCGCAGCTCGATCCGGAGAAGACCGTGCGCCAGGAAGTCGAGGAAGGCATGGGCGATGTCTTTGCCGCAAAGAAGCGGCTCGAGGAAGTCTATGCCGCCTATGCCGAGCCGGATGCCGACTTCGACAAACTGGCTACCGAGCAGGCCGAACTGGAGGCCAAGCTGGCTGCCGGCGCCGGGGATAATGTCGAGCACCTGCTGGAGATCGCGGCCGACGCGTTGCGCCTGCCGCCCTGGGACGCCAAGATCGCCCCACTCTCAGGCGGCGAGAAGCGCCGCGTGGCATTGTGCCGCCTGCTGTTGTCCAAGCCCGACCTGCTGCTGCTGGATGAGCCAACCAACCACCTGGATGCGGAGAGCGTGGAGTGGCTGGAGCAGTACCTGCAGCGTTTCCCGGGCACCGTGGTGGCGGTTACCCACGACCGTTACTTCCTCGACAATGCCGCGCAGTGGATCCTGGAGCTGGACCGCGGCTATGGCATTCCCTGGGAAGGCAATTACTCCTCCTGGCTGGAACAGAAGGAAAAGCGCCTGGCCACCGAAGCGAAGCAGGAGCTGGCGCGCATCAAGACCATGCAGAAGGAGCTGGAGTGGGTGCGCCAGAACCCCAAGGCGCGCCAGGCCAAGAGCAAGGCCCGCCTCGCGCGCTTCGAGGAACTGTCCTCCTACGAATACCAGAAGCGCAATGAGACTTCGGAAATCTTCATCCCGGTGGCCGAGCGACTGGGTGACAAGGTCATCGAGTTCAGCAATGTGCGCAAGGCCTACGGCGACCGCTTGCTGATCGACGACCTGTCCTTCTCGGTGCCTCCGGGCGCCATCGTCGGCATCATCGGCCCCAACGGCGCGGGCAAGTCCACGCTGTTCCGCATGATCGCCGGGCGCGAGAAGCCCGATGCAGGGGTGGTCGACATCGGGGCCACCGTGAAGCTGGCCTATGTCGATCAGTCACGCGACGAGCTGGAAGCCGACAAGACAGTGTTCGACTTCGTCGCGGGCGGCGCCGACATCCTCAATGTGGGCAAGTTCGAGATGCCCTCGCGTGCCTATCTGGGGCGCTTCAACTTCAAGGGCGGCGACCAGCAGAAGAAGGTCGGCAATCTGTCAGGCGGTGAGCGCGGCCGCCTGCACATGGCCAAGACGCTGCTGGAAGGCGGCAATGTGCTGCTGCTGGATGAGCCTTCCAATGACCTCGATGTGGAAACCCTGCGCGCGCTGGAAGATGCGCTGCTGGAGTTCCCGGGTTGCGTGCTGGTGATCTCGCATGATCGCTGGTTCCTCGACCGCATCGCCACCCACATCCTGGCTTTCGAAGGCGATTCGAAAGTGAGTTTCTTCAATGGCAATTATCAGGAATACGAAGAAGATAAGCGGAAGCGCCTGGGTGACGAAGGTGCCAAGCCGAAGCGCCTGCGCTACAAGCCGCTAAAGTAATCGATTCCGAAGTCGGGGGAACTACAAGGGGCGAGTAGCCCCTTGTTCGTTTGCGGCATAAACGCAAGCACCTGCGCTGCCAGTTGGCTATAACACGCTCGCCGATACCCAGCAGTTTCGGCCAGCCGACTTGGCCTGGTACATCGTGTCATAGGCCAGCTTGATGAGGGGCGGCAGTTCGGTGGCGTTGCGGGGGAAGCAGGCGATGCCTATGCTGATGCTGACCTTGAGCGGTTTTGCGCAAGGTGAGTAGGCCCACGCCGAGGAAGAGCAGGGTGTCGGCCAGCACAAACCAGCGTGCGCCAGAGGACACATCCAGGTCCAGGGTCAGCCAGAAGGCCGACCTGGAGTAGCCGAAATTCGACTCGGCGCTGCGGAAGCCGCCAGAGCCGTGCGGGTCGGCAACGGCCTCGATGTCCAGGGCGCCGCCGCGGCCCTCCAGTGTGTGCAAGCGGTTGGCCCCCACACTGATGCCTTGCTGCTGTCAGGCTGTTGAGGGCCGCAAGCAGGGCCCAGCAGGCGAGGCGTACGTGGCACATCGAGGAGAAGAGCACGGAAGAATAGGGCATGAGCCGCGTGGCGGCTGTCATGGATGGCGACGGGGACAAGGACGGAGAGGGAGGCAAGGCCTGTGGAAGGCCACCAGACCGTCATTTAACCCCCCCCGTCTCTGGGGAAAAACAGGCATCGCACCGTTGGCGCGAGGCCTGTTTCAGGATGTTGTCATGACACGCCGCTGTCAGGATCAGGCTCTCAGATGGCCAGCAATTCCACCTCGAATACCAGGGTGGCATTGGGCGGAATGGCGCCACCTGCGCCGCGCGCGCCGTAGCCCAGCTCGGGCGGAATGGTCAGCTTGCGTGAGCCGCCCACCTTCATGCCGGCGACGCCCTCGTCCCAGCCGCGGATGACGTGACCGGCACCCAGCATGAAGCTGAAGGGGTCGTCGCGGTCCTTGCTGGAATCGAATTTGGTGCCGTTGGTGAGCCAGCCGGTGTAATGCACGGTGACGTGCTGGCCGCTGGCGGCCTCGGCGCCGCTGCCGACGGTGAGTTCCTCATAGACGAGTCCGGATGGGGTGGTAATCATGCTGTTCCTTTCGGGTTGGGTTGATTCGGGTTCCATTTGCTCAGGCGGCCGCATGCATGCGGTTGCGGCCCTGCTCCTTGGCCTGGTAAAGCGCGGCCTCGGCGCGCGACATCATCTGATCGGCGGTGTCGCCATTGCGGTACATGGTGGTGCCGACGCTGACAGTCACCGCCGCCTTCTCCTTGCCCAGGTTGAGTTCGGACTTTTCGATGGCGGCGCGGAGTTTTTCGGCAAGCATGCCGGAGCGTTCCGGGCTCACATTCTTGAGCAGCACCAGGAACTCATCGCCGCCCCAGCGCGCCACGATGTCGGAGTTGCGCAGCGAACGGCGTATCACTTTGGCCACATGGCGGACCAGGCGATCCCCGGCAATGTGCCCGTGACGATCATTGACGGCCTTGAAGTGGTCGATGTCCATGAGCAGGGTACACAGCGGCGCGCCGGTGCGGTGGGTCTCGATCAGCGCCTGCTGCATCAGCAAGTCCAAGGTCTGCCGGTTGGCCAGGCCGGTGAGTTTGTCGGCGGTGGCGAGCACTTCCAGCCTGGACTGGTAGCGGTTGATGGTCCAGCTGGTGGCCAGCAGCACGATGGCGGTGATCCCCAGGGACAGCAGCACGTTGATGTACAGGCTGTTGCGGATGCTGGCCAGGGCGTTCTCGGTATCGCCTTCGACGAACAGGAACCAGTTCAACTCAGGTATCAGCCGCACGCTGAGCAGTTGCTCGGTACCGTGCCGGTCGATGTACTGGTAGGAACCCGAGCCCTTGCCGAGGATGCTGTCGGCGACGGCGCCCAGTCCCGGCACCGCCTGGATGTTGTCCGCCTGTATGCCCGGATGCTCCCCTACCAGCGCCACCACGCCCCTGCGGTCGACGAAATAGATGCGACGGTCGAATCGTTGCTGGTAATTGTTGATGAGGGTGCGTGCCGCCTCGAGCTTGATGCCCACGCCGATGGCGCCGAGGAACTTGCGGCCGAAGTCGAGCACCCGGTAGTTGATGAAGATCGTCATCGCGTCCTTGTTGGCAAGGTCCGGATCGACATTGATCTCGTAGTCCGAGGTCATGGTGCGAACACGCTCGTACCAGGCATCACGCGGATCGTTCACGCGGATTTCCTTGAGCACCCCTTCGGCCTGGTAATAGGTGCGGGTGCGCTCGGAGACGAAGAAGCTGGTGAAGGCGCCGAAGCGGTCGCGCACCTCGCGCAGGTAGCGGGTCATGCGCGGCGTGTCGGTCTCGCCGGCCAGCACCCAGTCGCGCACGAAGGTGTCACCGGCCATCATGGAGGAGACCAGCACCGGCCGGATCAGGTCTTTCTGGATCTCCGAATACAGGTTGTCGGCGGTCAGCGGCAGTTCGCTGGCCACCATGGTCTGGCGGATGGCGGCGCTGGATATCTTGTAGTTGATCCAGGCGGCGGAGAAGAATCCCAGGCACAGCAGCACCGACAGTGTGGCAATCAGCTGCTGCTTGTCACCCAGGCGGGCAAAGCCCCCACTTTTCACAGCAGTCCCCGGCTGGACAGCTCGTCCTTGAGGTAGGCATAGAAGATGGGCGCGGCGATCACCCCGGGCAGCCCGAAGGCCGCCTCCATCACCAGCATGGCCAGCAGCAGCTCCCAGGCGCTGGCGCGAATCTGGCTGCCGACGATGCGCGCGTTCACGAAGTACTCCAGCTTGTGGATGGCCACCAGGAACACCAGCGAAGCGATGGCGGCGTACAGCGAGAAGCTCAGGCTCACCACCACGATGACCGTGTTGGAGA
>CAIPGJ010000801.1 GCA_903864555.1 uncultured Pseudomonadota bacterium
CGCCATGCGATACCGGCCTAGATTATCCGCTGGCATACTGTTTGTAGGCTCAAAAGACTCTATCTGGATGCCAATACGATCGTCTCGGAAATGACGGTCGTTAGCGATGCTTTTCGTACCCGCGTGGAAGGGGTCATTTTCGGCGCCACCTTGATCAGAATCAACCCGGTCAACAATGACACCTATGAAGTCACGCTCTCGCTTAACCGCAGTGCGATCAACGATCTGCGGGTGCTCTATGCGGAGCAGTTGTCAGGCAGGCGGCGCTAAGGCCATGGACTCGGCCGCGAAAGGGCCGCCTTCACCGGCCTTTGCTGGCAGCCAAGGGCTCTGCGGTGTCGCGCTAAGCTTTGCGCTCGCCTTTCTGCCTCTGACTACGCTTGCGCAATCCTCCCCAGCGCTGCAGCAGGTGCCGCCTATGCAGCAGGGGGGGCAAGCGGGGCCAAGCGGGCAGGGTGGGCAGACCCCCGTCAGTGCTGAAGCGAGGCTAGAGGCGCTGCGCCATGCTCTCATCGACAAGGCACTCAAGGGCCCGACTCGCATTCGCTCGGCGGCCTGGGTTGACGAGAGCGGCGCCCTTCGCGAGAACGTGCAGATTAATTCTGAAGTCACACTGCGCGGTATTCGCATGCTGTCCTACCTGGATCAGGGCGCCCCTGAGCAAACCCGTCTGCAGCTTGAGGCCGAAACTTCGCTCAGAAGGCTGGGCGCGCGGGATTGCAGCACGCCCACCACAGGCCCACGCCTGAAGCGCCATGCGGCCTTGATTGCTCATGTCACGCCCGCTAACGGCCGATCGGGCTATCACTTTGTGCCAGAACTCGGCGAGGAGGCGCAAGCCTTGCTGCTCAAGCTGTTTGCGGCAGACGAGGCGTGGGTGGTGACGCTTTTGGGCCCCGAGGGCAGTGCCTATGAGCAGGCGCTACGGGGCGGTGATCGTCACATGCCGCGAGCCAGTCCCTACGCATTGCGACTGAGCCTGGCAGCGGGGGAGGCGGCAAAGTTGGCCCCCATGGAGCAGACGATGCGGGATTGGTCGCGCGCAGTGCGAGGTGAAAAACCAAGCCTGCTCGCCCTGCCGGTGCGCGTTTCGCTGCAGCTTGAGGACCGTTCATCGGGGCGCATCCTTTGGCGCAATGAGGCGCTGATCAACTATCCAGAAGTGCCGGTCAGCATGGTGCGCGGTCCGCTGCCGGCAGAACTGATAGTCGCGCTAGAGTTGAGTTTAAAGAATGGGCAGAAGGCCCTGCGAGAGGCGCTGGCCTGCGAACCGCTGCAGTTTGCCACCACCTCGAGTCAAGCAGACCAATTCACCCTTGCCGCCGGGTCCCGTGTCGGGCTACGTGCAGGCGACCAGTTGCTGCTGGTGGACCGGACACGCTTCCCGGGCAATATGCTGGAGAAGGGTTCGCTGGATAAAGCGGCACTGATCGAGATTCAGTCGGTCTCAGAGGACCAGGCGCTGGCGCGGCGGGTTGCCGGTCCACAGCCGGTGGGGCTTCAGGGCAATCTGGTTGCGATGCCGCTCTAGAGGGGCTCGATCTGCCACCCTGTTCTAAAGAGCCGAGTCGATCAAGGCTTAAAATGCGATCAGGGTTAAAAAGTGATCACGGCTAGAAGATCATCACGGCTAAAAGGTGATCCATGTTTCAAGCCCGGTTTGCGTCGCTCGCGCTATCCGGGCCTGGCGCAAGCCTTAAACGGGGGGACAAGGCATGAATACCAAGCTGTGGGTAGTGGCGCTTCTCAACATGGGTGGGGTGCTGGCGTTTTTTGGCGCCATATCGGCACTCTCGCTCGCTGCGGCAGATCCGGTCAAAACTGCTGCGCTTCCCCAAGCACAGCGCTCAGGCGATGCCGTCTGGCTAGTGAAAAAAGGCGATACCCTGGATCGAATCATTTCGCGGCGATTGGCCAGTCTGCCATTTAAACAGGATGTGCTGCGCCAAGCCCTGGCGGACAAGAACCCCGGTGTGTTCAAAGACGCGAAATCCGCGAAAACCGCGAAGTTGATCGTGGGTTCCACCCTGCTGCTACCGACGCTAGCAGACTTTCAGCATCTATTGCCTGTCCCCGCTCAAGCGATGCTGCAGCAAAGCGAGCCGCAGCCGCTTCAGGAGCAAGCCGAGATGGAAGAAAATCCGCGACAAGGATGGGTGCGCTTCCCGTGATCTCTGCTGCCTACGGTGGGACGCTTTGCAGCGGCGCAATGGCCAGGTGTCACCACGCGTGCAGCCTGCGAGGCGCGCGATGACGCCAAGTTTCGCCAGTGCAGTGCTGCCCGCGCAAGCCGCTGATGGTGCGGCGGATGCCAGTTTGCTCATGCACCTGTCCGGCATAGAGGCGCGCAGGCTAGGGTTGCAGCCAGGCCAATTGCTGCGAGGCGTGGTCAAGCCTGGCAGTTCGGGCTTGGTCTTGCTGGTGGGCGGTATGACTCTGCCGCTGCCCGCCGAAGCGACCGTGGGTGCAGGGGGCACGATCATGGTTCAGGCCTTGTTGATGCGGGGCAGTTGGAGTCTTCGCCCCTTAGCAGGGGGGCACGGCGCACCGCTGTCGCCATCGATATCGACACCATCTTCGGGCTCGGGGTCCGATGCGCCTATTTTGCCGCAAAGCGCACGTGCCTCGGACCGAACGCCACTGTCGTCGCCAGTTCCGCTGCCACTGCAGAATTCTCTGGCATCGCTGGAATCACCCATGCGCTCACTTTCACCCGCCGGCCGCTTCATCACTGAATCAGCCACTTTGCCTGCTGCACGGGTAGCCGCGTCGGTGCCTGCGTCGGTGCTTGGTATGCAACGCGCGCCCAGGGGGCTACGAACCGCCCAAGGCACAGAGGTTTTTCTGCCAGCGTTTCGTCCACAAGAGGCGGGCTATCCATCGCCATCGGAGCGCAGCTTGATGCCTCCCGCGGCCAGTTGGTTGCGGCGTTTGTCCACGACCGGCAGCCTGCCGCTGGTGGTCAGCGGCAGGCAAGCGCAAGCTGAACGGGCTACCCCGGCGGCCGTGTCCTTGCGGTCAGCAGATACCACTTATCAGCCTGTCGGGATTGCACCAATGCCTGCGACGCCCGCGACCACGGCGACGCCTGCGAGCGTGTCCCAGGGGTCAACAGAGTCGACCTATCCGCCTGTCAGGCGCGCACCAAGCCCGGCGGGATTCAGCAGATTGATGAAGTTGGGCGGCGGTGCGGCGCCCGGTGTGTCGGCTGATGCAAGTAAGGCCCAAGCCAGCAAGGCCGGGGAATCGAAGGCAGATGGTGAGCGGCTTCCAGGGCAGTGGCCATCGACGCCCAGTATGACGGCCCATTCCCGGGCGGCCTTTGATGGCCGGGTAAGCCCCCCTACGTCGTCGCCCCCGGCGAACCGACTGCCTACCGAGTCCATTGGAGAACCACCCGTGCTGGGAATAGACGCCGTCGCAGTTGCCAACCGCCCCAGCATGCCCAATCCCGAATTAAGCGCGGTTCGCATGAGCGATCCGGTGGCGCGCGACCTTGGCCTGCGCGACGGGGCGATTGTCCAGGGAGCGGTCAAGGCGGATGGAGATGGGTTAAAACTACTCATCAACGGCTTGCTGCTCCCGCTGCCCGAAGGCCGTGGACTGGTGGCCGGAGACACCCCCACGTTCCGCGTTGTGCAGTCACCAGAGGGTTTGCTCCTACAGCCACTGCGGTCGCCAACGACGGTCCGGCCGCCCTTACCCCCCGTTGCCCCGGCATTGACGCCCCCCTTGGCCCACAACAAGCTGTTGTCCCTGCTGCTGCACCCAGCCGGGCTGACCGCCCTGACGCAGCTGCTGTCGAGTGGCCTTCTGGAAAAGGCGCGCGCAGCGTTCAATGGGTCCGAACTGAGCGCCGCGTTACGCCCGTCTATGTCACGGCTGAACTCGGCCAGTCTTCGCCGAGCGGTGGCCGAGTCGGGCCTGTGGGCTGAGGCGTCAATGGCCGAAGGCAAGGCCCCATTGGAGCACGATACTAAACTATTGCTATCGAAGTTGATGAGTGATCCGGCGCTCGATCTCACCGCAAGAGAGGCGCTGGGGCGGGGGTTGGAGGACATCGAGTCCGCACAACTCCAGGCGGTTCAGGCACAGGCCAATCACGAACTCCTCCTGAATCTGGTGCTGCCTTTCTCCGATGCCAACCCGGTGCGGCTGAGTTTCCACCGCCCGGCGCCCAGCCGGGAACAGCCCAACCCGCCTTACACCGTCAACCTCCACTCCCGTAACGATATCCTTGGGGAAATCTGGCTCAAGACGGCGATCACCGACAGCACACAGGTTGACATGACCATGTGGGCGAGCCGACCTGAAGTCGCCGCGGCCGCCAACAAGGGTTCCCCAACGCTGGCCATGGAGCTTGAGCGGGCAGGGCTGAGGATGAATTCATTCGTGATCTACAACAGCGCCAGGCAGGACGAGCCCGCTCATTTTGCCTTGCCTGGCGCGATCCTTGATCTGCTCACCTGAGGAGAGGCCATGAAATCGACCAAGCAGGCCGTTGCAGTGGAGTATGGACAGCGGCAAACGCCCGTGCTGACGGCCATCGGCAGCGGCGAAGTCGCCGAGCGCATCATCGAAGAGGCGCGCCGGCGTGGCGTCTACATCACCAGCGACCCGCAACTGGTCGGCCTGCTTGGGCAACTTGAACTCGATCAGGAAATACCCGAGCAGTTGTATGCCGCCGTTGCTGCGGTCTTGTCTTGGGCTTACTGGCTCAAGGGCATGGTGCCCGGGGACGAAAAAGGGGCTGATCCAGGAGTTCAGGCATCCTCGTAACCGCGGCCGTGACCGCGGCGATAGCCGGACATGCGCCCTAAACGATCATAGACTTCGATCGACGATGCATTGTCGCTGTTCTGCAGCACCTTCAGGGTGGCGCTGATACTCTCGAGCTTGCTGCGGATGAGAATCGCGTTTCGCTGGTGGGAGTCGCGGCATGCGCTCATGCGCGTCTGGAAGGTTTCCCATTGAGTCAATTGCTCATCGGCAAGCAGCAACTGCCCATCGGGGCTGGCCGTCTCGGCGAACGCCTTCATGAAATTCCCCAGAAGGAGTAGGGCTCGCTCCTTGGCAGGCTGCAGGGTCTCAAAGCTGCCCAGATCTTGCACCCGGATTGCTTCGAACTCCGCCTGGAGCAGATGCTGCAAGCGCAGCGCCTCCTCGCAGGCTGCCGGCAGGGATAGAGGCAGCGGGATTCCTGGATTAACCAAAGGCGTCCATTTCAATGCATCCTGTTCAACTGGCTTGGCGCCCAATGGCGATTCGCTTAGCCGCCAGTCGGCTTCGTCGCTAGCCGCCAACCGGCTTAGTCTCTATCCGCTCAGCTTAGTCCGCTGCGCCAGAGTCCTGGCTGCGGCCACTATTGACCATCCTCTCCAAAGCAGCAAAACTGGCCGCCATTTTTTTGGAATCCAGGGGATAGCTGCCGTTGGAAATGGCCTCTTTGATGGACGCCACCTTGGCGGCGTCAAAACCGGATTCGGCCTCTAACAACTTGTCTGTCGAACCCACCTCCAGCGCGTCATGCCTTGCCGCAGACGTGGCCGCGGGCTTTGCCTCCGGAGCGCGAGATTTGACCGAGTTGGTGAAGCTTGCGCCGACTGGCTTGGTATTGGCTATACCGTCTGTCATGATGAACCTCTGCAAAAGAAAGCGGGGTCGGAATGCTTATCAAGAGAGTTCCCGCTTTTACGGTATACCAATCGGAAGCTCGGCCGATTTCTATAGCGGGTTTTTAAAATATGTTTATTAACACGCTCAGGCTACGCTATAAAATATAAAAATCGTTATTTTTCATTGCATTAGAAAATGATACGACAGTGTTACATCAGGCTTCTAGATGGCTTCCGCCACAATGTGAATTAAATTTTTACATGATACGGGCGGCATTTCTCCCGGTCACTATCCCACTGATTTCACGCCCTGACTCTGGATTTTTGAGTTTCACCGCGTCGCCTAATTTCCCATCCTGCAATGCCTCGCTGCGCAGGGTGACTTGCAAACCGCCTGGCGTAGTCACCGTCAGAATGACAGTCTGGCCGCGTCGTACCAATATGGCGGGCCTGATATCGGCGGGGCGCAAAGCTTCTCCGGCCTGAAGGTTGCGCGCCAGTTCGCCAAATTCCAGGCCATTGAGGTCGACATAATAACGCTGGTTTGTATCCTTGGCGCTGACCGGCCCCATGACGAACATTGAAGCCTCTACCGGCTGACCCGCCACCAGATTCAGGCGAGTAACCAGGACTTGTCTGAATTCAGATAAGTCGTCTGCCAGAACGATGTGGCCGCTAGCAAGGTCCCGGGCCGCCCTGGCGCCCTGGGACGGCGCATTTCCCGCTGCCGCCCCGAGTGGGGCCAGTGCCCTCGACAGCGTCTCCAGACGATAGTTCTCTGGCGTTAGAGGCGCCCCCGAGTTAATCGGTCCCGTCAGTCGCAACACCTTGACCGTCTCATCTAGGTCGCGGGTCAGTAGCGCTGCGCCCGCAAGCAATGGGCGCTTCAGAATCCGCCCCAGCGCCAAGGATCTATCCTCGATGTCGCCGGCTGCCGTGGTGTGGTCCGAAGCGCGCAACAGGAGGTCCGACTCCACCAGGATCTGCCCTGCGGCCAAGTTGCGTCCGGCCACATAAATTTTGCGTTCAGGCCGCACGTTCACCTGAACGAAGACTTGCCAGGCAGGCGACTCACAACGTGCCTGAACCAGGTTCCGTGCTGGGAAGGGAAAATCAAAGCGCGCACCGCGAGGGCAAGCAGTCACCCTTAGCCGGCCATCCAGGGGCGGGATTTCAACCCGGTCCACCGCCACCCCCGATTGGTCGGCAACCCAGGCCCTCACCCCGGCCAGCAGGCTATCCCTGGCCGCTTCCGCCGGATCGGCAGCAAAACCCGCGGTGGAAAACCACAAAGTGAGTAACACGGAGAGGTAGGCAACAATATTTCGCGTCATTTCCTCATATTTTACATTTTATGGTCGCCCGGTTGGTCTCGACCGAGCGCCGTTTTGCCAAAAAGCATGCTGGTGCGTATTTTGCTTTAGCAGTAACTGAGCAGGGCAGTGACCGTATTACAAACTTAGCGAAAAGCATGCGGCGGCTGGAATGCCTAGCCTGCCGATTGGGCGCAGAAACATCACAAAGTCGACAAGCACCTATGAAAATAAGCACTGAGATCGGGATGCCCCCCCCCAACTACAACTCGGACGCCCGCAGCGCTCAGCGAGCGGTGTCACAAATCGATTTTCAGCAACTGATGAAGAGCGCGGTCGC
>CAIPGJ010000802.1 GCA_903864555.1 uncultured Pseudomonadota bacterium
GCAGCGCTCATCAATGCCGATCCGCGCGAGATCGTCTGGACCTCCGGTGCCACCGAAGGCAACAACCTCGCGATCATGGGCGCCGCCCAGTTCTACAAGTCCAAGGGCCGCCACATCATCACCCAGAAGACCGAACACAAGGCGGTGCTGGACACCTGCCGCGAGCTGGAGCGCCAGGGCTTCGAGGTCACTTACCTCGAGCCCGAGACCAGTGGCCTGGTCGACATCGACAAGTTCAAGGCGGCCATCCGTCCCGACACCATCATTGCCTCCATCATGATGGTGAACAACGAGATCGGCGTGATCCAGCCGGTCGAGGCACTGGCCGAGATCTGCCGCGAGAAGGGCATCATCTTCCACTGTGACGCGGTGCAGGCCGCCGGCAAGGTCGAGATCGACGTGACCAGGTTCAAGGTCGACCTGCTCACCATGACGGCGCACAAGATGTACGGCCCCAAGGGCATCGGCGCGCTGTACGTCCGGCGCAAGCCGCGCGTGCGCATCGAGGCGCAGATCCACGGCGGCGGGCATGAGCGCGGTTTTCGTTCGGGCACCCTGGCCACCCATCAGATCGCCGGTTTCGGCGAGGCTGCACGGATAGCCAAGGCCGAGATGGCCACCGACAACGAGCGCATCCGCGTCCTGCGCGACAAGCTCTGGAAGGCCATCGGCAGCATGGAGGAGGTCTACCTCAATGGCGACCTCGACCATCGCATTCCGGGTAATCTCAACATCAGTTTCAACTATGTCGAGGGCGAGTCCCTGATCATGGCGATCAAGGACATCGCGGTGTCCTCCGGTTCAGCCTGCACCTCGGCTTCGCTGGAGCCCTCCTATGTGCTGCGCGCGCTGGGACGCTCCGACGAACTGGCGCACAGTTCCATCCGCCTCACCCTGGGCAAGTTCACCACCGAGGAGGAGGTCGAGTACGCCGCCGACCTGATCCGGCGCAAGGTGGCCAAGCTGCGCGAACTCTCCCCCTTGTGGGAGATGCACAAGGACGGCGTGGACATCAGCAAGGTGCAGTGGGCTGCACATTGATTCACCGCATGCAGACATGAAAGCAGGAGAACAGCATGGCCTACAGTGACAAAGTCATCGATCATTACGAGAACCCCCGCAACGTCGGCTCCTTCGAGAAGGGTGACGACAGCGTCGGCACCGGCATGGTCGGCGCCCCGGCCTGCGGCGACGTCATGAAGCTGCAGATCAAGGTCAACGAGCAGGGCGTCATCGAGGACGCGCGCTTCAAGACCTACGGCTGCGGCTCAGCCATCGCCTCATCCTCGCTGGTCACCGAATGGGTGAAGGGCAAGACGCTGGACGAAGCCGCGGTGATCCGCAACACCGAGATCGCCGAGGAACTGGCCCTGCCGCCGGTGAAGATCCATTGTTCCATCCTCGCCGAGGACGCCATCAAGGCCGCCATCGAGGACTACCGCAAGAAGCATGGCGGCACCCCGGCTGCGGCGGCTGCGCCGGCCAAGGCCACAGCCTGAGGTGTGACATGGCCATTACCCTGACTGAACGCGCTGCCAACCACGTGCAGAACTTCCTGGCCAAGCGTGGCAAGGGCGTGGGACTGCGCCTGGGCGTCAAGACCACCGGCTGCTCCGGCCTGGCCTACAAGCTGGAGTATGCCGATGCTTCCAACCCCGAGGACATGCTGTTCGAGAGCCATGGCGTGAAGGTGGTGGTCGATCCGAAGAGCCTGCCCTACATCGATGGCACCGAGCTTGATTTCGAGCGCGAAGGCCTGAATGAGGGATTCAAGTTCAAGAATCCCAATGTCAAGGATGAATGCGGCTGCGGGGAAAGCTTCACCGTCTGAGTCCGGCGATGGCAGCCCCGGGCGTCGCGGCCCAGGATGTCCTGCCATCCATCGCAGCACTGAAAGGGAAGGGCTGAGGCCCTTTTTTGTTTTGCATGAACCAGAATCAGGATCACTTCCAGCTTTTCGGCCTGCCGCGGGCATTCACCATGGATGCTGCGGCGCTGGATGCACGCTATCGCGAACTGCAGCGCGAAGTCCATCCGGACCGCTTCGCCACGGGCTCCGATGCCGAGAAGCGCCGCTCCATCGAACTCGCCACCCAGGTGAACGAGGGCTATCGCACGCTGAAGTCGCCCTTGCCGCGCGCCCGCTATCTGCTGGAGTTGTCCGGGGTGGACGTTGCGGCCGAGACCAATACTTCAATGCCGGCGGATTTCCTGATGGAACAGATGGAATGGCGCGAAGGCCTGGAAGAGGCCGATCGCGCCGGCGATACCTGCGGCCTCAACCGGCTCGACCTGCAGTTGAATGGCGAGCGTGACAAGGCGCATGCAGCCCTGGCGGCCGCCTTCGAGGGGAGGCAGTTGCAGGCCGCGGCACAGATCGTGCGCAAGCTCATGTTCCTCGAGCGCTTCCGTGAGGACGTGGCCGACACGCGTGATCGTTATGCAGCCTGAGCAGGACAACGGTTTCATGATCCTCGTCGACGGTTTGCGTCGAATGCCGGCCCGATTGGCGGGATAATCGGGCATGGCACTTTTGCAGATCTCCGAGCCCGGCGAATCGCCGGCACCGCACCAGCGTCGCATTGCCGTGGGCATCGACCTGGGCACCACCAACTCCCTGGTGGCCACCGTGCGCAACAGCATCGCCGTGGTCCTCCATGATGAGGAAGGCCATCCGATGCTGCCTTCCATCGTGCGCTATGCCGGGGAGGGCGTGGTTGAAACCGGCTATGCCGCCCAGCTGCATCGTGCCCGTGATCCGAAGAACACCATCGTCTCGGTGAAGCGCTTCATGGGGCGCGGCCTCAGGGACGTCGCCCACGCCGAGAACTCTCCCTATGACTTTGTCGATGCACCCGGCATGGTGCAGCTACGCACGCGCGCCGGGGTGAAGAGCCCGGTGGAGATCTCGGCCGAGATCCTGCGTGAACTGCGCATGCGCGCCGAGGCTGCGCTGCTGGGCAAGGGCGATGGCGACCTGTACGGCGCAGTCATCACGGTGCCGGCCTATTTCGACGATGCGCAGCGCCAGGCCACCAAGGATGCGGCACGCGTCGCGGGCCTGAATGTGATGCGCCTGCTGAACGAGCCCACGGCCGCCGCGATCGCCTATGGCCTGGACAACGCGGCCGAAGGCATCTATGCGGTGTACGACCTGGGCGGTGGCACCTTCGATGTGTCCATCCTCAAGCTGACCCGCGGCGTGTTCGAGGTGCTGGCCACCGGCGGTGATTCCGCGCTGGGCGGAGACGACTTTGACCATCGCCTGTTCTGCTGGGTTCTGGAACAGGCCAGGCTTCCGCCGCTGTCCGACGAGGACACCAGTCTGATGCTGGTCAAGGCGCAGCAGGTGAAGGAAGACCTCAGCCTGCATCCGGAAGCACGCTTCAATGCGCGGCTTGCCACCGGCCAGGTGATCGACGTGGCGGTGAGCCAGCAGGACTTCTGGGAGATGACCCGGCACCTGGTGGCCAAGACCCTGGCGCCGGCACGCAAGGCCCTGCGCGATGCCGGCCTGGCAGCCGCCGATGTGAAGGGCGTGGTCATGGTGGGTGGCGCCACGCGCATGCCGCATGTGCAGCGCGCCGTGGGCGGGTTGTTCGGCCAGACGCCATTGAACAACCTCGATCCGGACAAGGTGGTGGCGCTGGGCGCCGCCATGCAGGCCAATGCGCTGGCCGGCAACCGCTCCAGCGAAGAGGACTGGTTGCTGCTGGATGTCATCCCGCTGTCGCTGGGCATCGAGACCATGGGCGGATTGGTCGAAAAGGTGATCGCCCGCAATGCCACCATCCCGGTGGCCAAGGCCCAGGAATTCACCACCTTCAAGGACGGCCAGACCGCCATGGCCATCCATGTGGTGCAGGGCGAACGCGAACTGGTCAGCGACTGCCGCTCGCTGGCCCGCTTCGAACTGCGTGGCATCCCGCCCATGCCGGCCGGTGGTGCGCGCATCCGCGTGACCTTCCAGGTGGATGCCGACGGCCTGCTGTCGGTGTCGGCGAAGGAGACCACTTCCGGCGTTGAAGCGGCAGTGGCGGTCAAGCCCTCCTATGGCCTGGGGGACAGCGACATCACACGCATGCTCAAGGACTCCTTCGAGCATGCCCGCGACGACGTGCACCTGCGCGCGCTGCGCGAGCAGCAGGTCGAGGGCGAGCGCATGCTGGAGGCGGTGACGGCAGCCATGGCCGCTGATGCCGACCTGCTGGAGGCAGCCGAGCGTGCCGCCATCGACGCTGCAGTCACCGAGTTGCGCCTGCTGGTCGCCGGCGCCGACCATCGCGCCATCAAGGCGGCCATCGAGCGGATGAACCGCGACACCGAAGCTTTTGCCGCGCGCCGCATGGACCGCTCCGTCAGACAGGCGCTGACCGGGCGCCACATCGCCAGCGTCTGATCCCCCGATTTCCGATACGAGTATCCATGCCCAAGATCACCGTACTGCCGCATGCCTCCCTGTGTCCGCAGGGCAAAACTTTCGATGCCGACCCGGCAGCGTCGCTGTGCGACAACCTGCTGCGCAACGGCATCGACATCGAACATGCCTGCGAGAAGGTCTGCGCCTGCACCACCTGCCATGTGGTATTGCGCTCCGGCTTCGATTCGCTGGACGAGGCCGCGGAGAATGAGGAGGACATGCTGGACAAGGCCTGGGGCCTGGAGCCCGCCTCGCGGTTGTCCTGCCAGACCCGCCTGCAGGACGAGGACATCACCATCGAAATACCGAAATACACCATCAACATGGTCTCGGAGGGGAAATGAAGTGGACCGATACGCTGGACATCGCCATCGCGCTGTCCGACCAGCATCCGGAGGTTGACCCGCAGTACGTGCGCTTCACCGACCTGCTGCAGTGGGTGATGGCGCTGCCGGAGTTTGACGACAGCGAAGATCGCTGCGGCGAGAAGATCCTGGAGGCCATACAGCTCGCCTGGATCGACGAGGCGAACTGATGGCACGCGACATCCCCTACAAGACCTTCGTCGATGCCATGCACTTCGGCACCCTGGAGTGGGCCGAGGACGTGGTGAAGCGCTACATCGACATCGAGCCCTTCCACCTGAACAATTCCGGCGTGGTGCATGGCGGGGTGATCCTCTCGCTCATGGACTCAGCCAGCGGGCGCTGCGGCCAGTACGCCCCGCCGGGCACGCCCAAGGTCTCCAGCATGACCGTCACCCTGAACACCAGCTTCATCGGCCAGACGCGCAGCGGCCGCCTGGTGGCCACCGCGCGCAAGGTGTCCAGTGGTCGTTCGCTGTATTTCACCGCGGTCGAAGTCCACAACGACGCCGGCGAAGTGGTGGCCACCGCCAGTGGCGTACATCGCTGGCGTGCCGGCCACGGGCCGGGGGCGAAGCAGCATGCGGCAGAACATGAAGGAAACACTGATCAAGTCTCGAATCGAGGATAGTCGTTCAACTGTTTCCTCTGACGTGGGGGATAGGCAAGGGGGCGTAGCCCACTTGTTCAGTCCCTCCTAAAGAGACCGTCCCGACCTGATTCCGGCCGGCGCATTGCCGCCGACCCCTGACTGACTTATCCTGAAGCCATCCGCCGTCAGAGCGGCCCACCTTCAGGAGGCCTCATGCCATTCATCACCATCCGCCGCGCCGCCAACGTGTTGCGTCCGCTTTGCATCAGCGTTGCCCTTGTCGCCAGTGCCGGCGTCCATGCACAGGACGCGGCCGACAACTGGCCCAACAAGCCGGTGCGCGTCCTGGTCGCGCAGGCGCCC
>CAIPGJ010000803.1 GCA_903864555.1 uncultured Pseudomonadota bacterium
ACTGGAGAAATTCAAAATCGGGCGGCTTGCGCCGCCCATGGAATCGTTTGCTCACTTGACACGGGCCGGCTAATGGGGGCCCCCTTTGACAAGGGGGTAAACCTGTCTGTCCTCGCGCGATGCCGGTAGGGCGAAGCTATTTCGACGTCGTATCCGGCGGCGATGCTGGTGGTGGGGCAGGCGCAGTCGGAGCAGGGGGGGCGGTGGAGGGCGAGGCTGCCCCCTCCGCCCGCGCCTGCACACGCACGCGCTCACCATCCTTCACTGGCGCATCAGCAGGCACCAGCAACTCTCCGCCGGCCAGGCCCTGCAGAATTTCATGCCGCTCGCCGTCGCTGTCTCCCAGCTTCACATCGCGCCGCTCGGCGCGGCCTTCGACAATGGCGAGCACCCAGGGCTGCTGGCTGCTGGCTTCGCGCACGGCGGCGCTTGGCACGGTGAGCACGCCGCTGCGGCGGCCAGTTTCGATGCGCACCGCCACCTTCACGTCATGCCTGAGCGTGGCCGGTGGCTGGCTGATGGCCAGGCGCACCTCACTGGCGCGGCGCCCTGGATCGACATGCCCGTCGATCCAGGCCACTTCGGCTTGCAGGCGCAGGCTGCCCGCTTCCAGCGTGGCCACCGCCTTCTGCCCCACCTGCATCTGCGGCAGCAACGCCTCGTTGATGGCGAGTTCGATCTCCGCCTCGCCTTCCGGTTCGATGGCCATGAGTTCGCGTCCCGGGGTGACCACTTCGCCGGCGCGCACGGTCACGGCAGTGAGCAGGCCGCTGGCGGGTGCGCGCACCGCCGCTTCGTCCAGGCGTGTCTGCGCTACCAGGATGGTCGAGCGAGCGCGTGCGAGGGCGGCGCGTACGGCGGCTTCCTCGCTGCCATTGATGACCGGGCGTGCCTGGGCCTGATTGGTGCTCAGGGCGGCTTCGGCGACATCCAGGTTGCGCTGCGCGATATTGACCGCGCCCTGGCTGACAAAGCCCTTGTCCTTCAGATCCTTCGCCCGCTCCAGCTGGCGGCGCGCCTGCAAGACCTGGGCCTCACCCTGCTGCCCCCCGGGCTGTGCGGCGCCGGCACGTGGTTCACGCAGTTGCCGCAGGCGGGCTTCAGCACGCGTGAGTTCAGCCTGCGACTGGTCGAGCAGTACCTGGGCTTCGCCGGCTTCCAGTTCCAGCAGGATGTCCCCGGCATTGACCTGGCTGCCCTGGCTGACCAGCACGCGCGCCACCCGTCCGGAGATGCCCGAGGAAACCGACACGCGCTCAGGCAGCACCACGCGGCCATTGGCGGCCACGGTACGCGCCATGTCGCTGCGCTGTGCTTCCAGCGGGGTGACCGGTGTGCCCAGCAGCAGGTCCTGGAAAAGCCAGCCTGCCGCCGCCAGGGCCAGCACCGCAAGCGCGAAGCCGGCAAGGCGCTTGCGACGTCGGCTGCGGCGGATGAGGTCGGCGAGATCTGTCATACGGCCTTGCAGGTGATGTCTGAAGGCCCGGTGTGCCAGCGTGGCAGCCGGGTGGGAGAAAGGCCGCCGGCCACCGTGGTGCGTGGCAGCGGCCGGCTGCGCGCTGCTCAGCGCGTCATGCAGCCCAGCGTGGGCGACACATCGAATTGCATTTCGGACAGTGCGGCCACGTCCTCGGCCGTGAAGCCGGGCGCGGTCTCCTCCAGCACGAAGCGCTGGCCGTTCCAGTGGAACAGCGCGATGTCAGTCACCACCCAGGTGACGCAGTTGCGGCCGGTCAACGGCAGCGTGCAGGCATGTCGCAGCTTGGGCCGGCCCTTGCTGTCCTGATGCTCGAGCACGGCGATCACGGGTGAGCCGCCTGCCACCAGGTCCATGGCGCCGCCGATGCCGCCC
>CAIPGJ010000804.1 GCA_903864555.1 uncultured Pseudomonadota bacterium
CGCCCTCGAAGCCGGCGTGCCCGTCACCCTGTTCGAGAAGGCCCCCGAGACGGGCGGCAATGCCGCCATTTCCGGCGGTGTGATCTGGGCCCTGAATGAGTACGAGCGCATCCGCGCCGACATCCCCGATGGCGACCCGGTGCTGCAATGGCTGGTCTACGAGAACGTCGATGCCGCGCTCACCTGGCTGGAAGCGCAGGGCGCCAAGCTGGGCGCCTATGAGTCGCGACCGGAGCTGGGGCGCCGTGAACGGCGCATGGCGCCGAGCCAGGCATTGGTGGCGCTGGCCGAGCGCTTCATCAGCCTGGGCGGTGAACTGCACACCGGCATGGGCCTGGAATCACTGCTACTGGAAGATGGCGCCGTGCGCGGCGTGCAGGTGGTGAAGGACGGCCGCACCGAGGTGCATCGCGCCCGCGCCGTGGTCATCGCCACCGGCGGTTTCCAGGGCAATCCCGAACTGCTCTCGCGTTATGTCGTGCGTGACCCCGATCATCTCTATCTGCGCGGCCATCCCTGGAGCACCGGGGATGGCCTGCTGGCCGGCCTGCAGGCCGGTGCTGCGGCCTCGGCCGGGCTCGACACCTTCTACGGTCACGCGCTGGCAGCCCCTCCGGCACGTTTCACCAAGCTGGAATTCCGTGACTACACTCAATGGTATGGCCAGCATGCGGTGGCGGTGAACCTGCAGGGCGAGCGTTTCGCCGATGAATCTCATGGCAGCTCCGAGCATGCCCTCAACCAGGGCCTGGCGCAGCAGCCGCAGGGCCGCGGCTTTTACATTGTGGATCAGGCGCAGTACGAAGCGCCGGCTGTGCGCGGCAAGGAATTGCTGACACGGGTGATCATCGAACGTGCACGCAAGGCCCGTGCTCCGGTGGTGGTGGCCGATACGCTGGAAGTGCTGTGCCAGGGCCTCGCCGTGCACGGCCTGCCGCCGGCACGGCTGCTGCGCACGCTGCGGGAGTTCAACGAGCTGGTCGAGACCGACCGTGCCGATGACTTGGTGCCGCCGCGTCGGCGCCATCGTCAGGGCTTGTCACGGGCGCCCTTCTACGCCGTGGGGGTGCGCGCTTCCATCACCTTCACCATGGGCGGCCTGCGCGTGGACGAACAGGCGCGTGTGCTGCGACGCGCCGGCAGCAGCTCGGCACTCGCCATGCTGCCGCCGGAGCGCCTCGCCGCGGAATCGCCTTCCGCCGTGCTCGCCATTGGGCAGGACTATCGCCACAGCGCCATCGACGGCCTGTATGCCGCGGGGACCGATGCCGGCAATATCTGCCACTTCGGTTACATGGGCGGACTGGGGCCGGCGCTGGTGACCGGCCGTACCGCGGGGGCTGCAGCAGCGGCCTTTTTGGCCTCCGGATCTGCCTGACAGGCTGATAATAATCATCTCGTAAAGATAATGATGATGAGATTATCTGTATGAAATTGATATCAATAGTCCTATCCAGTCCATGAAGGGCCCCTGAACATGTTTGCTCGCCTACCTGATGTTTTGCTTCGTACCTCTCTCGCTTTGCTGGGTGTTGCAGCCGCGCTTGCATCGCCAGCCCAGGCCCAGGTCGCCTATCCCGCCGGACAACTGCGCATGGTCTCCCCCTACCCGCCCGGTGGCGGCACCGACATCCTCGCCCGCGCCATCAGCCTGAAGCTGAGTGATGCGCTGGGCCGGCCGGTGATCGTCGAGAACCGCGCCGGCGCCAATGGCACGGTGGGCGCAGCCTACGTGGCCAAGCCGCCTTCAGACGGCCTGACCATGATGGTGGTGCCGGCCGGCTATGCCGCCAATCCTGCCCTGTACAAGAACCTGCCTTATGACCAGGCGCGTGATCTGGCGCCGGTGACCCTGCTCGCCTCCGGCCCGCTGGTGCTGGTGGTGCACACCTCGGTGCCGGCAAAGACCGTGAAGGAACTGATCGCCCTGGCCAGGAGCAAGCCGGGTGAACTCAATGTCGGCTCCGCCGGCAGCGGCTCGCTGCCGCACCTGAGCGCCGAGCTGTTCAACCTCAGCACCGGCGTGAAGCTGGTGCACATCCCCTACAAGGGATCGGGCGCCGCCATCGCCGATCTGCTGAGCGGCCAGGTGCCGGTGTACTTCATGAACATCCTGCAAAGCCTGCAGTACATCAAGGCCGGCAAGCTGCGGGCACTGGGGGTGACCAGCCCGGAACGTTCGCCCATCGCCCCGGAACTGCCGGCGATCGCGCAGGAAGTGAAGGATTTCGACATGACCAACTGGTATGGCCTGCTGGTGGCGAGCAGCACGCCGCGTGATCTGGTGCAGCGCGTGCAGCAGGATGTGTCGCGCTTCCTCAACCAATCCGACCTCAAGGATCGCCTGGCCGGCGAGGGCATGACGGTGATCGCCAATACGCCGGACCAGTTTGTCACCTTCCTCGCACGTGAAACCGCCAAGTACAACCGCATCATCCAGGCGGCCGGCATCAAGGCTGAATGAGGCATCGCAGCCGGGTTAACCCCCTTGTCAAAGGGGGCCGACTCGCGCGTAGCGCGAGCGGGGGGATTTTGGCCAACGAGCTCATGTCATTGCCGTTATCCGACCTTGCCCTGAATCTGGAAAATGGTTGTTGCTTTGCAGGCAGAAAATTGCCGGAGCAGATTCTGGACAGGAAGCGGCCAGTGACGGAGTACTCCCATTGCATGGATCAAGGCACGCAGATCCGTCTGCCTGGTGAAAATCCCCCCGCTCGTTCGCTGCGCTCACGAGTCGGCCCCCTTTGTCAAGGGGGTTAACCCACGTCTGCGCCCGGATCAGGCGTAGCCGATCACCACCTTGCCGAAGTGACGCTGCGCCTGCAGGTGCTGGAAGGCTTCGCGCGCCTGCGCGAAGGGGAAGACCTGGTCCACCACCGGACGCAGTTCGTGCTGTTCGAGCGCGCGGTTCATGGATTCGAAGCTCTGGCGGCTGCCCACCGAGAGCGAACGCAGCGTGACGCCCTTGCCGCGAAACAGGTTGGGGTCGAGCATCTGGCCCTTCGCCGATACCGTGCCGATCAGGATCACGCAGCCGCCTATCCCCAGGCACTGCAGTGAGCGTGGCAGGGTGCCGGCACCGCCCACTTCCATGACGTGGTCGGCGCCACGCCCGCCGGTGAGGCGCATCACTTCCTTGTCCCAGTCCGGATAGGTGACGTAATCGATGATGTCATCGGCGCCCAGTTCGGCCAGACGCTTCGCCTTGGCGGCACTGGAGGTGGTGGCGATGACGCGCGCGCCCAGCAGTTTGGCCAGCTGGATGGAAAACACCGACACCCCGCCCGAGCCCAGTGTGACCACGGTATCTCCGGCTTTCACCTGGGCCAGTTCGGTCAGTCCGGCCCAGGCCGTGACGGCGGCGCAGGGCAGGGTGGCGGCTTCCTCGTAAGACAGGTATTCGGGCAGCTTCACCACGCCTTCCTGGTTGAGCACCGCCATCTCCGTCAGCGCGCCGTCGATGCTGCCGCCCAGGTCCGAGCCCATGCACTCGCGCGTCATGCGCCCGCCCAGCCAGCGCTGGTGGAAGATGGCGGCGACACGATCGCCCACCTTCATCCGCTTCACACGTGCGCCGACGGCGCAGATCTCGCCCACGCCATCGGACAGGGGAATCAGGCCGGTGCGCGGATTGGCGCGGTAACTGCCCTTCAACACCATCAGATCGCGGTAGTTGAGCGAGTTGGCGCGCATGCGCATCACCACGTCATCAGGCCCCGGGGTGGGGTCCGGATGCTTGCGCAGCACCAGTCCGTCGGTGCTGCCGAATTGCTCGATGTGCCAGGCGTTCATGAAGTGTTTCCCCCGTTTGAGTGTGAGTGTTGTGCGTTGTTGTAAGCGTTGTTGTACGTTAGGGCCCCTTTATACTGGCTGCCACTACATCCATGCAATCCGGGGAGGGGAAAGCAATGCTGAAGGTTTCGAGTGCCCTTGTTCGTCTGCTGGTCGCAGTGCCACTGCTGACGCTGGCCCTGCCGACTGTCGCGCAGCAGGGGTATCCGGTGAAGCCGGTGCGCTTCATCGTTCCTTTTCCGCCGGGCGGCAGTGCTGACCCCATGGCGCGCATGGCGGCGCAGAAGCTGTCGGACAGGTGGAGCCAGCCGGTGATCGTGGATAACCGCGGCGGTGGCAATACCATCATCGGCAGCGAGGCAATGGTCAGATCCCCGGCCGACGGCTACACCATCCTGCTGGTGGGAACCACGCATGTGGCCAACCCCAGCCTGCTCGCGCATCTGCCCTATGACACCCTCAAGGACTTCGACGCAGTCGCCACCATCGCCCGTTCGCGCTTCCTGCTTGCCGTGAATGCCGGCGTGCCGGCCGCCACGCTGCAGGAACTTATTGCGCTGGCCAGGGCGAAGGAGGAGCAGTTCAGCTATGCCTCCTCCGGCGAAGGCAGCGGCCCGCACCTTTCGGCGGTATTGTTCGAGATGATGACCGGGGCCAAGCTGCAGCACATTCCCTACAAGGGGGGCGCGCAAAGCGTGACTGATCTGGTGAGTGGCCGGGTACAGATGATTTTTGCCAATCCGGGCAATGTTGCGGTGCATGTGAAGTCCGGCAAGCTGAAGGCGCTGGCCGTGACGGGTGCGGCGCGCTCGGCCGGGCTGTCCCAGGTGCCCACCTTCGCCGAGGCCGGATTGCCCGGTTACGAAATGTCAGGCTGGTACGGCGTCCTTGCGCCGGCGCGCACGCCCAAAGATATCGTGGAGAAGATCGCTGCCGACATGGCCGTGATTCTGGCCATGCCCGACATCAGCGACAAGTTGCAGAGCCAGGGGTCGGAGCCCTTCATCTCGACCCCGGACCAGTTTGCCGGCATGATCCGCAGCGAGGTGGCGCGCTACGCAAAGATCGTCAAGGCGGCCAACATCAAGGTCGAGTGAGCCGGGAGACAAGGCACGGGGGACGAATACGGGCAAACATCAAGCGGCGCCCGGCTTTTCCGCAGGGGCCGCGCGGCTGACGCCTCAATCCGCCTTGATGTTGTTCTCGCGGATGATCTTGCCCCACTTCGCCACTTCCACTCGGATCTCCTCGGCGAACTGGGCCGGGGTGTTCCCCACCGCAGTGGCGCCATTGGCGGAGAATCGCGCCAGGTTTTCCGGCGAGTGGATAATTTTCAGCAGGGCGTCGTGCTGCACCTTGATGATGGACGCCGGTGTGCCTGCCGGCGCGGCCAGGCCGTAGAGGGAGCTGGCCTCCAGTCCCGGGAAGCCTGACTCGGTGAACAGCGGTGTGTCCGGCAGTACCGCCAGGCGCTTGCCCCCGGCCACGCCGAGCGGGCGCAGCTTGCCGGCTTTGATGTGCGGCAGGAACACGCCGGCATTGGAGAACAGCAGGTCCACTTCGCCACCGAGCAGCGCATTGGCTGCCGGGCCGGCGCCCTTGAACGGCACGTGGGTGAGCTTGATGCCGGCCATCTGCGCGAACATCACCATGGCCAGGTGGCCGCCGGAGCCATTGCCCGAAGAGGCCGCATTCACCTTGCCCGGACTGGCCTTGGCGAGGGTCACCAGTTCGGCGATGTTCCTCGCCGGCACGGCAGCATTCACCACGCCCACATTGGGCAGCACGGCAAAATTGGTGATCAGGGCAAAGTCCTTGATCGGATCGAAGGGCAGCTTGTCGAAGAACAGCGAGCCGAACACATGGGTGTTGTTGGCCACGACCAGAAAGGTGTAACCGTCGGGTGCCGCCTTGGCCACGCTTTCCCCGGCAATCAGGCCGCTGCCGCCGCCGCGGTTCTCGTAAAGGATGGGCTGGCCCAGCATCTCCGACAGCTTGATGGAGATGGGGCGCGCAATCACGTCGGTGCCGCCACCGGCCGCGTAGGGGACCACCCAGCGCATCGGCTTGTTGGGGTATTGCTGCGACCACGCCGTGCCGGTCGCCAGAACGGCTGCCAGTCCCGTTGCCGCCAGTTGTATCCACTGCATGCTGTGTCTCCCTGATTGCCGGCGGTGCCGGATGGTTTGTTCTGGTATGTGGCGATTCTAATCGTCAGGACCTGTCCTGGTTTGCGCCTGTGCGTTCCATACGCCGGGGCGGCCCGGCAATTGCAAGGCCGTACATGACCGGCGCGCCATCCGTTACACTGGCGCCCGCTTCGTGTGGCTTGGATCATGCGGACAGGGACGAGGTCTCGCGTGATGCGGCCTTGAAATCCCCGTCGTACGCCCCAATAACACCCGACATCGTCACGCGATCGCGACCGCAACCGAGGAGGAAACCAACGTGACCCATACCATCCAGGCCGGACAGTTGCCGGCCATGCAAGTGTTGACCCGGCAAATCCGGCCCTGGTGCGCTGCAAAAGCCCGGGCTGTGCTGCTGGGACTGGCGGCCCTGCTGGTGCTGCATCCGGCTGCCTGGGCTGCCGAAGCCAGGGGCGGGCTGTGGCTCACCACCGATTTTCCCGCCATGGCCGTACGTGCAGGAGAACCCACCACGGTGAAGATGACCCTGCGCAATACCGGCCTGGCGCCGCAGCGCGTGGCCCTCAGCGTCGGTGGCGTGCCGCAGGGCTGGAAGGCCACCGTGCTCGGCGGCGGTGTCCCGGTCGCCGCAGCCATGCCGGCCACCAATGAATCGGTGGCCCTGCAACTGCGCCTGGAAGTGCCGGCCAATGCCCCCAAGGGCACCCAGCGCGTGGTGCTCGCCGCCAAGGGCGAAGATGCCAGCGCGGAATTGGCACTGGACATCATCATCGGCCAGTCGTTGCCGGCGCGCCTGTCGATCAAGTCCAAATTGCCCTCGCAGCGCGGCTCGGCACGCACCAGCTTCGAATACCCGATCACGGTGCAGAACGAGAGCGACAAGGACGTGCTGGTGAAGCTGGTGGCACAGGCGCCGCAGGGTTTCTCCGCCACTTTCACCGAGGGCTATGGCACCCAGGAGATCAACTCCATTCCCATCGAGGCGGGCCAGAACAAGGAGCTCAAGGTCAAGGTGCAACCGCCGGATGGCACTCCCGCCGGGGATTACCCGCTGGTGGTGAGTGCCGCCGCCGAAGGTACCCAGGCCAATGCCCAGATGGCGATCCAGATCACCGGCACCCCCAAGTTGAAGATCACCACCGAGAACGGCCGTCTCTCGGGTGAAGCCGAGGTGGGCAAGCCCACCCCGCTTAACATCATCGTCGAGAACACCGGCGCCGCCCCGGCCCATGACGTCACCTTCTCCAGCACGCCCCCCGGCGACTGGAAGATCGATATCGAGCCGCGCCAGATCCCGGTGCTGGCCCCCGGCCAGAAGCTGGAGGTGCAGGCCATCGTCACCCCGTCCAACAAGGCGATTGCCGGCGATTACATGGCCACCCTGCGCGCCAACAGCGGTAGCGAGTCCGCCTCTGCGGAGTTTCGCCTCAGCGTCACCACCTCCACGCTGTGGGGCATCGTCGGCATCATCGTGATTGCCATCGCGCTGCTGCTGTCCGTGGGTGCCGTGGCACGCTTCGGCCGCCGTTGATCCGCCGATGACCAGGCGATAAATGAAGGATGACCAGGCGATGAGCGACATCCTCATCGAGGCACGCGGCCTGAAGAAGCGCTACGGCGCGAACATGGCTGTCGATGGCATAGACCTCACCGTGAAGCGCGGTGAGATCTTCGGCCTGCTCGGGCCCAATGGCGCGGGCAAGACCACCACCATCCTGATGCTGATCGGCCTCACCGAGGCCGATGGCGGCACCATTTCAGTGTGCGGGGCCGATCCCATGCGCGACCCGCTGGCGGTGAAATCGCGCGTCGCCTATCTGCCCGACATGGTCGGCTTCTACGACAACCTCAGCGCGCGCGACAACCTGCGCTACACCGGTCGCCTTGCCGGCATCGCCAACGCTGAGCTGGACGCCCGCATCGAGCGCGCCATGGCGCGCGTTCGGCTGGCCGAGGTCATTGACAGCAAGGTGGCTACCTACTCGCGCGGCATGCGCCAGCGCCTGGGCCTGGCGGAAATTCTCATGAAGGGCGCCGAGGTGGCCATCCTCGACGAGCCCACCAACGGCCTTGATCCGCAATCGACCTTCGAGCTGCTGGAAATGATCCGCACCCTGCGCGATGACGGCATGGCCATCATGCTGTCCTCGCACATCCTTGACCGCGTGCAGGCCATCTGCGACCGCGTCGCCCTGTTCAGCAAGGGACGCATCGCCATCGAAGGCACGGTGCGCGAGCTGGCGGCGCAGGTGCTGGGCGGCGGCCACGTGCTGCAGGTGGACTCCGACTTTGACCCGCAGGCGCTGGCGGCCCTGTTCTCCGGCCTGGACGGCGTGAGCAGTGTCACCGAGGAAGCTCCCGGGCGCCTGCGCGTGCTGTCGCTGCATGACATGCGCAATGCCGTGGCCCAGGCCATGGTGAAGGCGGGTGCCACCATACTGCGGCTGGCCGAAGTCGAGCCCAGCCTGGATGAAATCTACCGTCGCTACTTCGAGGGACTCCATGGCAAGGCGTAGCGGATCACCGTTCAAGGGCAGC
>CAIPGJ010000805.1 GCA_903864555.1 uncultured Pseudomonadota bacterium
TATCCATGACGATCTCCCCTGTTGCCTCTGATTGACCACGGGCATTGAAACAGCTTCGTCTGGCCCAGGCAAATCGCCATGTCAATCTGCAATCCGCGGTGGGTCCTTGGCGCTGATAGCTGCATGCCCTCATCCAAACGCCGCGGGTCACGCCTGGAACAGAGGCGAATCGGGGCACGCATCCGGTCCTGGGTTGAACGAGGGACAGGCCCGATGACTGAGGATGCCGGCCCCGGCAGGCCGGCATGATCCGGGGTGCCTCTCCTCCGGTTGTAGGGAAAGGGGTGAAGGAATAACATCGGCCGGTGCCGAAGAAGCACCTGCACGCCATGGAGGCGCGCAGGCAAGTGACAGCACCATCAATCAATGGAGGAATACCGCATGCCTGTCCTGCTGCTGCGTGGAATCGCCGTGTTTGCGATGTGCCTGAGCGGGGCCGCGCTGGCACAGACCTGGCCGGCCAAGCCGGTGCGGGTGGTGCTTGGCTTTGCCGCAGGCGGCAGCACCGACGTGATGGGCCGCATGCTGGCCGCCAAGCTGACCGAGCGTACCGGTCAGCAGTTCATGGTGGAGAACCGCCCCGGTGCATCCTCCAACATTGCCAGCGAACACGTCGCGCGTGCCACCCCCGACGGCTACACCCTGCTCAATACCACCAGCACCATGACGGTGAACGCGACGCTGTTTCCCAAACTGCCCTTCAATGTCCTCGAGGATTTCGTCGCGGTAAGCACCACGGTGGCCGTGCCCAGCATCCTGTCGCTGCATCCTTCAGTGCCGGCCAGGAACCTCAAGGAGCTGGTCGACCTGGCCAAGGCCAAACCCAACACGCTCAACTACGGCACCGCCGGCGAAGGCAGTGCCGCCCACCTCACCACCGAACTCTTCCAGGGCGCCACCGGCGTCAGCATGGTCCATGTGCCCTACAAGGGCGCCGGCCCGGCACTCACCGACCTGCTCGCCGGCAACATCCAGATGCTGTTCATCTTCAGCGCCCAGCAGGTGGGCACGCATGCCGCCGCCGGCAGGCTGCGTCCGATCGCCGTGACTTCACCGCAGCGCATGGTCAGCCTGCCCGACCTGCCCACGCTGCAGGAGCTCGGACTGGAGGGCTTCGAGGCCAGTTCCTGGAGCGGCATCATGGCGCCCAAGGGCACACCACGCGAGCTGGTGCTGCGCATCAACCAGCAGATCAATGCCGCCACCAAGGACATGACCAAACAACTGGGTGACCTGGGCGCCTATGCGGTGCACTCGACGCCTGAACAGTTCGCCGCCTATGTCAAATCCGAGATTGCCAAGTGGGCGGTGATCGTCAAGCGTGCCGGCATCAAGCCTGATGCCTGACTCCCCCGGGACAGACGGGGCGGCATCTTTCAACAGCACCAGAGGAAGCTCATGAGCAGCAGCCAGGCACGCGCAGGCGCGGATTTTCGCAAACCGGTCAAGCTTGGCAGCGAGCCGGATGCCTCCATTGCCATCGCAGCCCATCTGGCGCGCACGCACTTCGAGGACCTGCCGGCCGACGTTGTAGCCGCCGCCAAGGCATCCATCCTCGACACCATCGCCTGCCTGCTGGCCGGCACCGCCACCGATGACGTGATCTCGCTGCGCGCCATGATCGCCGGCTGGGGAGGGCGCGCCACCAGCACGGTGATCGGCGAGGGTGGGCTGAAGGTGCCCGCTGCGGCCGCGGTCTTCGCCAATGGCGCTGCCATTCATCAGTTCGATTTCGACGACACCCACGACCTGGCCATCCTGCACCCGACCTCGGCCAGCCTGACCCCGGCACTGGCCGTGGCCGAGGAGATGGGCGCCACCCGGGGCAGAGTGGGCGGCCGCGAGCTCATCACCGCCATCGCCCTGGCCAACGACATCAGCAGCCGCATCGGCCTGGCCACACGCGGGCGCATGTGGGACTTCCCCTGGTTCCGCGCACCGGTGATCGGCATCTTCGGCGCCACGGTCGCGGCGGCCAAGGTCTACGGCGCGAGTGAGTCGCAGCACCTGGAGGCGCTTGGCCTCACCCTGCCGCAAATCGGCGGCACCTGGGCCAGCCTGCACGAGAAAGGCTCCAGCGTGCGCTCCATCCGCGACGGCCTGGCCTTTCGCAATGGCGTGCTGGCGGCGGAGATGGCCATGCATGGCATACGCGGTGACCGCAATGTGCTGGAGGGCCGCTACGGCTTCTACCAGGCCTACTTCAACGGCGAGTACGAGCGGCGCGAGCTGCTGGACGCGCTGGGCGAGCGCTACGAGACCACCCGCATCTCGCTCAAGCCCTGGCCCTGCATACGGCTGCTGCACCCCACGCTGACGGCACTGCTGGAGATCACCCAGGGCGAGCGGCTCGCCTTCGATGACATTGCCGAAGTGATGCTCAATGTCGGGCAGATGAATTTCGACCGCTGCCGGCCGGTGGCCCTGGGCAGCGCCCCCGAGAACCACATCGACCTCGCCGGCAACATGGGGTTCGCAGTGGGCGCCGCCATCCTGCATGGCAGCGTGCCCCTGCAGCTCTACCACGATGGCGCCCTGGCCGATGAAGTCGTCACGCGCGCCATGCCCAAGGTGAAATGGCGTTATGACGAAAGCCTGAACGGCCCGTCCATAGAACCCGGGCGCGTCGAGATCACCACGCGAGACGGCCGACGCTTCGTGGCCGAAAGCCGGCTTGCACTGGGCCACCCGGACAAGCCCATGAGCACGGCGCAACTGCACGCCAAGCTGAGTGCCTGCGCCGAACTGGCTGCCCACCCGCTTTCCGCGCCGACCGTCTCACGCATCGTCGAGACGGTCGGCGCCCTTGAGAAGGTGCAGGACATCGGCACCCTCATGAAGCTGCTGGCGTGAGCCATCTGACGGGCACGATGCACAGTCCCGCTGGACACCCTTTGACACACTTCCTTCCCCCCTCTGCGAGGTCATGATGCATCACACATTCACACGCCGACTCCTCCCCATGCTGGTCGGGTCCATGGCCGGCATCACCCTGGTTTCGTCCTCGCTGCTGCAGGCTGCGGATGCCGACCCCGCCCCCGGCTACCCCGCCAAGCAGATCCGCATGATCATTCCCTTTGCGCCTGGCGCAGGCACCGACCTCACGGCCAGGACCATCGCGCTGAAACTGAGCGAGAAATGGGGGCAGCAGGTGGTGGCGGAGAACCGCACCGGCGCCGGCGGCACCATCGGCGTTGACATGACGGCCAAGGCCGAGCCCGATGGCTACACCATCTGCCTCATCTCGGCATCCAACACGGTGAATGCGGCCACCAATCCCGGGCTGCCCTATGACATGACGCGCGACCTGCAGGGCATCTCCCAGGCCACCTCACTGTTCTATGTGCTGTACATCCATCCTTCGGTGCCGGCGAAGAACGTGGCCGAACTGGTGACCTATGCCAGGGCCAATCCGGGCAAGCTGAACTTCGGCTCCTCGGGCAACAACACCCTGCAGCACTTTTCCGGCGAGTTGTTCAACCATCTGGCCAAGGTCAAGATGGTGCATGTGCCCTTCAAGGGGACGGCCGCCGTCATCCCGGCCATGCTGGCAGGCGATGTCCACGTCGGGTTCGGCTCGCTCATCGGCACCCGCGCGCAGATCCAGCAGGGCAAGCTGCGCGGCATCGCCATCACTGCCGCCAAACGCTCCCCGTCGGTGGACCTGCCCAGCCTGGCCGAATCAGGGCTGCCCGGATTCGAGGTTGATCAGTGGTACGGCATCATCACCTCGGCGAAAGTCCCGCAGAACATCGTGCGCAAGCTCAATGGCGCCATCGTTGAAGCAGTCAACCAGCCCGATGTCGCCTCCCGACTGGCCGCCGACGGCTCCATTCCCGTGGGCAGTTCCCCCGAACAGTTCAACGGCTACATCCGCAGTGAAATTGCCAAGTGGAAGCGTCTGGTGCAGGAGGCCAAGCTGCAA
>CAIPGJ010000806.1 GCA_903864555.1 uncultured Pseudomonadota bacterium
GTGCGCATTGAGCATCATGGACACCATGGTGTAGAAGCCGAGAAGCGCTGTAAGGTCCACCACGCCGTCCCTGCCCAGGGCCTCCAGCGTGGCCGTGTAGGTCCCCTGCGACACCTGGCCCTGTGCATGCAGTTCGCGCGCGTACTCGTAGACGCATTGTTCCCCGCTATCGGCAAAGACCGGGGGGTGCCCGGTGCGGATGGCTTCGATCACATCCCGATCGAGGCCGGCCTTGTGCGCACGCTGTTCGTGCTGAAACCATTCGATCTGGGCATTCCAGTGTCTGGCCGTCACCAGCACCGCCACCTCCTTCTGCCGGGGCGTCAACACGGTGTGGTGCTGCCAATACTGGCCCAGGTTCTGCCATCGGTCAGCAAGCTCGGGGATATGCAACACCGCGCGCAGCGGCCCTACCAGCGGCGAGCCCAGCCCGTGAAAAATCCGGTCATACACAGGACGCTGCTCGGGCGTCAGATCATTCGGTGTGACCAGTGGTATCCGCACCATAGGCGCCATCCTTTTGCGTTGTTACCGGGGTAAAGCGGTCGTTGGAGTTGCCGGTTCAGCGGCGCGCGAGCAAGCAGTCAGGGATACTGAGCTGCGGAATTCCGCAGCCCTTCCCGGCGCGGACAGGCGATTCCGCCAGCCCTGGCGGCGTCACTCTTCAGGCTTTTGATCCAGCGGTAACGTCGCGTGCTTGACGACCTCGCTCCACATGGAAATGTCGTATTCCAGAAAGGTACGGAATTCGTCGCCCGGTAGCAGCCCCTCCTCCAGGCCCGCCGAGGCGGCCGCCTTGGCTACCTGGGGATCACTGACAGCGGCCACCAGCGCCGCGTATAAGCGGGCTCGAATGGGCTGTGGGATACCAACCGGTCCCATCATGCCATTCCAGCCTCCGGCTCCGGTTCCCTTGAAGCCCTGCTCGTTGATGGTGGGAACGTCGGGCAGTGCCGGCTGGCGCTTCTCGGAATTCACTGCGATCGCGCGAAGCCGGCCGCTCCTGGCATGAGGCGCCAGTGAGGCGGTCGCATAAACGATCATGGGTACGTGTCCGCCTACCGTATCCGAAATTCCCTGGGCGATCTTCACGTACGAAACCAGAGCGACATTGGCACCCTTGACCTTCAATGCCTCGCCCTGCAGGTGGTGGGAACTGCCGACCCCGCCTGCAGCAAAGTTCAAACCTCCCGGAAGCGTCTTCGAGTACTCGATCAGTTCCTTGAGGTTACGGGCTGGCACCGATGGATTCACGGCAATCATGCCCGACGAGGTGTAGGCACGTCCCACCATCGTGAAATCACGAACCACGTCGAAGGGCAGCGATTTGGGCCGCATGACCGCCTGGATCGAGTGCGATGCGGCGGTGTACAGCATGGTGTAGCCGTCGGGTTTGGCGCGTTTGACCACCTCTGCACCTATCATTCCCACCGCACCAGCACGGTTCTCGATGATTACCGGTTGGCCCAGCGAACGGGTCATGGCAGGCTCAAGTTGCCGTGCCGTGATGTCCGTGGCCGAACCAGCCCCGAACGGAACGATCAGCCGGACCGGCTGATTGGGAAAAGCCTGGGCGCTTGCGCCCTGAATGCCACAGCCCAACAGTGCGGCGGCAACAGCCGCCCCCATACTTGCCCTGCGAACCCGAGCCCTGCGCAAAACTTGAATGTCTTCCAATTTCGTCTCCTCTCTGCCTGCCCCGGATGAAGGGATTGACAGTCCTCTTGGTGACTGAAGGCGGCTTGAGACCCGCTGGAGCGGGTGCTTTGCCGATCTATTGAATCTCGATGGGTAGTACTACGCGGATTCTTGAGGTACCGGGACGTAAGGGCAATCCCCAATGGCAACGTTGTGTCACCATTTAAAAAAACTCAGGGGCTGCCCCTCTGGTCCCGCGTGATCTCTAGAGGTAGAAATCAGCAATAAGATGCTGGTACTCGGCCTCGATGCGACGAGCGTCGCCAGCCACCAGCTTTGCAATCGACCTGAATCTTGATTCCACGAAATCAGTACTGGGCGCCATGACACCCAGGGACGCAAAGGGCGTCTTGCCGTCCTGCCTGAACAGGGGAACCGCGACACAACTCAGACCGGGGACGATGTCGTTCATGTTGACGCCGAAGCCATAGCGCCTCGATTGCTGAAGTATCTTGCGGTAGGCGGAAGCCCTACCCGCCGGAACTTCCCCTATCCCCTGCTTCATGATCTGCTTCTGGCGCGGCGCGGCCATTGCCAGCATCATGGCCACGCCAAACGTGGATTGGCGTATGGGCCTGCGTGTCCCTATGCCCGTCAGTGGCGGCGGATGCGTTGCCCCGACCCTGTCGATGCAAATGACCTCGTCGCCGGCAAGCAGATAAAGAAACGCCGTGCCTTTGAGGCGTTGCGACAGATCCTGCAGGTGCGGACGGACAGAGTCGCGGAAATCAGCATAGCTCGGCAGGGACAGGGAGAGTTCGTACAGCAAGGGGCCCGGCACATAGCGCTTGTCTTCCACCCTCTGCGCCAGCATACGCTGGGAGGTCAGGCATGCAAGGAGCCGGTACGTGGTCGATTTGTCCAGACCACAGTGCGCGGCAAGGTCCGTCAACCTCCAGCCGATTTCCTTGCGTTCGGCGACCACTTTCAATAGCCGGACCGTCCTGAGGACGCTTTGGGTTCCAGCCGGGGCGGTTGTGCGCATCTTGGTCGCCTCAAATATGGCTAACCTGCATTCTGACATGCCCCTCATATGCGGATGACCACAGGTTTGTCATTTCAGACTTTGGCGATCGCACATGGTTTCGGTGAACCAGTAAATGGCCGATGTGGAAAGACGCCTCCACGTGCTGCACCACCCGCGCGGCAAAACCGTGGTGGTGATCGAACACAAGCTGGACTTCCGGGCCAACGCCGACTGGATCATCGACATGGGTCCGGAAGACGGCGATGCGGGGGAAAGGATTGTGGCAAAGGCGTCGACGCGGGAGCGGGTGAGGACGCCGAAGCAATCGCATACGAGTCGAGTGCGGGCGGACTTCCTAGCTACGCGGAGTGCGTGATTTCCTGACTGGGCGATGGGCCTCGATGAGTTTACAGGCGAGGTCGATGGACATCTGCA
>CAIPGJ010000807.1 GCA_903864555.1 uncultured Pseudomonadota bacterium
ATGACCGGATGCGGGCCCTGAGTGTCCTCCGGTGCTTCCCCTCTGCAAGGCAACAGCCGTGCTCAGGGTTCATGCAATGTCGGCAAACGGCCATGAGATCAGCCTGGTTGGCTAAAATCCCCCCGCTGGCCTGCGGCCAGTCGGCCCCCTTTGACAAGGGGGTAAACCCCGGGCCTGCCAAGCTTGCTGCGAATGGCATCCCCGGAAATCAGCGAAGAGCCTTCGGCATGGTCGGCATGACTAGCGGTCCACCGCTCAGCCCTGCCTGAACTCCCCCACCCGCGTTGCCAGCCGGCCATCGGCCAGCTTGAGCGGCAGCGTCACCGGCTTGGTGTCGGCGCCGAAGGTCGGGATGTAGGCCGAGTGCTTGCCGGCACCACCGGCGACGATGAGGATGAGGTTCTCGGCCGCCTTGATGGCATGCACTTTCGCATCCGGTCCGGCATCGGCATACAACTCCTTGAAGTTGACCTTGAGGCGGCGCTCGACGTTCTCGCTGGAGAACTTCGACAGCGGCAGCCAGGCGTGTTCCTGCAGCCAGCGCTTCACGTCGGCCTTGCTGTAGCCGGCCTCGGCGATGGTCACCGCATGTTCCGGCCCCAGCACCAGCACCGGTTGCTGGGTGCGGTAGTGCACGTCGTTGGCGCCGGTGCTCGCCATGGTGCCGGCGATGGTGGCGAGGATGCCCTCGGCGCTGGTGCTCTCATGGTCGTTGATGTTGTGCGGGCCTTCGCCGCCGACCACGGTGACAGTGGTGGTCTCCGCACTGAAGCCGCGCTCCACCTGCAGCGGCTGCCAGGGATTGGCCGCTTCGTTCTCGGCGATGCAGTAGCTGTACTTGGCGGGCGAGCCTTGCGTGGCCATGTCACCGGACCCGGGAATGCCGCCGCCGATGTTGAGCAGGGCCAGGCGCAGCGCCCGTCCGATGGTGGCATTGGCCTCGGAGCCGGGACCGAACACGTTGTAGCCCGAATTGAGGCCGACCTCCCCCGCCACCGGGCCGTTGAAGATGAGCAGTGGCGCGCACGGATGCGTGGTGGCCTGCAGCGCATACAGATTGAACGCTGGCTGGCACAGCGCCTCGGCCGCCAGCAGCACCAGCGGAAAGTACTCCGGCTCGCAGCCGGCCATCACGGCATTGGCAGCGAGGCGCAGCGGTGTGGCCTCGCCATAGCGCGGCGCCATCTTGCCCACGGGCTCGTTCCAGGGACGATCGCAATAGGCGAGCATGGCCGCCACACGCTCCTTGGTCGGCGGCACCACGGGCAGGCCGTCGCCCCAGCCGCGCTCGCGCACCAGGCGGTTCACGCCTTCGAAGCTGTCATCCACCCAGAGGCTGGCGCCCTCGGCGGCCAGCAGGCTTGAGAGATCGCTCATTGGGCGCGCTCCCGGATCAGTTCCACCAGTTTGGGCAGGGTGAAGGCGGCGCGCTCGCGCACGCGATCCAGGGTCAGTCCGCCCAGCGGATGGGGAATCTCGATCAGCGGCAAATCAGGGGCGCCAAAGGTACGCGCCTGCGCCGTGCCCAGTTTCATGAAGGGGGTGGAACAAATCACCACCGCAAACACCCCACGCTTCCACAGTTCGGCCATGTCGTGGACACTCCA
>CAIPGJ010000808.1 GCA_903864555.1 uncultured Pseudomonadota bacterium
CCGACCTCGCGTGGTGGTGATGGCCACGTCGTTGTAGCCCACCACGCCAGAGAACACGCCCTTGTCCTCGATGCGGTAGCGGCGGCACTTGGCCATGATTGCCCGTACCTCGGGGCGCTGCACCATGGGGTCGGTGAAGGTTTCCAGGGTCAGCTTGCCATCGAGCACCAGCGCGGCGGCCACATACTCGATGCTGAATTTGCCCTCCAGCCCGGTGGTCGGGTTGGTGCTGACCAGCGCAGTATCCGATCCCGGTGGAAAGCCGATCTCGACAGCCGTGACTTCCTCTGCCTTGATGCCATGTTTGGCCATCAGCTCGAGCATCCCGCCGATCGGACGATGGTTGCAGTAACAGCAGGCCCATCGCTTCACATAGATGCCAGGATCGCTCATCTCCCAGGGTGTGCCCAGCAGCATGGCGGCATTGGCGAGCAATTTCGGCGCCTCTGCATCGCCGTAGGTGACCAGCATGTTGTTGGGGCCGTCGAATATGGATTCATCGGCCGTGAACCCATGCTTGGCCATCCAGGCCGACAGCACCCCGGTGCGGGCCGCATGGCCGGCGTGGAAGGGCTTGGTCATGGTGCCGAAGTTTCGCACCAGTCCGCTCATCTGGGAGGCGGTCAGGCCCCAGGCGGCCCGCAGTTGCTGCACATTCAGCTTCCACAGCCGCGCCGCCACCGTGGTGCAGGTGAAGGCGCCAATGGTGGCCGTGGAGTGCCAGCCACGCAGATAGTGGTCATGGCCCAGGGCACGTCCCAGCTTGCCGCCAATCTCCAGGCCCAGGGCATGCGCGGCCAGCACTTCGGCACCGGAGGCACCGGCAGCTTCCGCCACCGCCAGGGCGGCCGGCACCATGGTCGGGCTGGGGTGCCCGCGCAGGCTCGGCAGGCTGTCATCGAAATCCAGGGCATGCGCACACATGCCGTTGACGAAGGCCGCATCGGCAGGGGAAGTCCGCACCGCATGACCCCAAACCGTGGATTGGGGGCGTGCCCCTAAGTCCTGCACCCACTGCAGGCCGATGTCGCTGATCGGCTCCAGCGTGCCGGCCATGGCCACGCCAATGGTGTCGATCAATGCATCGCGAGCCCCGTCCAGCACCGTTGCCGGAATCTTCTCCAGGGGTGTCTCGACGACGAAACGTGCCAGCTTCTCCGTGACCATGCAATCCTCCAATTTTGGCTTTTGTTTGAATTCGGCTCAGCTACCGATGACTTTCAGTACTTCCGGCGTCCCAGCACCTTGCGTGCAATGAGGTTGCGCTGGATCTGCGTGGTGCCCCCTGCAATGGCAAACCCGCGAACGTCGCGATACAGCCGTTCCATCGGATAGGCCGCCGAATAGCCATTGGCGCCAAACAGCTGCATCGCATCGGACACCACCGACAGCGCCGCCTCATTGGCAAAGGTCTTGGCCACGGCCGCCTCGAGTTCGGACGGGAAGCCGGCCGACGCATTGGAGGCCGCCCGATAGATCAGCAAGCGCGCCGCGTCCAGTTTCACCGCCATGTCGGCGACCATCCAGCGCAGCCCCTGGAAATCGGCCAGGTGCTTGCCGAAGGCCTCACGCTGCTGCACATATTCGACCGCCTCGTCATAGGCGCGCTGCGCCACGCCCAGCGCGATGGCCGAATTGCAGCAGCGCGACAGGCTCATGGACATCAGCGACGCGCTGAAGTCTCCATGCACCATGCGATTGCTCACGGGCACCCGGCAATCATTGAAGATCAGCTCGGTGGAGGGGCTGCCACGGTGCCCCATCATCTCCTCGACTTTGCCGATCTCGAAGCCTGGGGTGCCATGCTCGACGATCAGCAGTCCCTTGGGGGACTTCTCCTCGTCCTTGAAGACCACATCGACCAGCACCAGGTGTGACACCGCCCCCCGGGAAATCCAGCACTTGTTGCCGTTGACCACATAGAAGTCACCATCCCTCACCGCGCTGGTCCTGATCTGGTGGGCGTCGGAGCCGGCCTGCGGCTCGCTCATGGCGTGGCAGGGAAGCATCTCACCGCTCGCGATGCGCGGCAGGTAGCGGCGCCGATGCTCATCGGTCCCCAGTTGCGTGATCCGGTTGCCGTGAACATTCGAGCTGAAGACATACATGGTCGAGCTGACACAGGCCCAGCCCAGTTGCTCCAGCACCAGGACCAGGTCCATGAGGCTGGCGCCGGCTCCGCCGTATTCCTCAGGAATGATCAGGCCCAGGTAGCCCTGCTCCCCCAGCAGCTTGATGTTCTCCCAGGGCACCTCGGCCGTCCTGTCCCAATGGGCCGCCTTGTCCTTGAAGACCTCGCGCGCCAGCCGTCCGGCACCGTCACGCAGTGCAATCTGTTCATCGCTTAATTTGAAATCCATCGGGCTTTTTGCACCTTCGTTGGCATGGTCACATGGTCGGCTTCAGGCAGACGCGTTGATACTGCCTACTGGACTACAGGGTTGTCATGCCTCTCCTGCCTTCCAGTCAGACAGTGTTGCTGCGTTCGCCCAACATCGGGCCGGTCGGGGACTCGTTTGCAGGCCTGGAACAACACGGAATTCAGTCGCACCGGGAGTGGCCATCCCCGGGGGCAGCCGGTGTTGCGATCATGCCGGGACTGGGGGCAAATTATAACCAATGGGTGAATACGATCTAAGATGGCACCCCGTCCAATTACTTCAGAAACCGGAATGAAACACTTGCGACCGAAGAACCTCCCCATCATCGCCCTGCTGCTTTGCCTTTCGGCATTCCATGCCAGAGCCCAGAACTATCCTGGCAAACCTGTCCGATTGATCGTTCCACTTGCGCCCGGAGGCAGTGTGGACATTGCTGCACGCCTGTTGGCACAGGAATTGTCGACCTCGCTGGGGCAGCAGGTTGCCGTGGACAATCGCGCGGGTGGGGGTGGCAACATCGGGGCTGAACTGGCGGCACGCGCTGCGCCGGACGGCTATACCCTGGTGATGGGCAGTTCCAGCAATTTCGGCGTGAATCCCAGTCTGTACAAGCATCTGCCCTTCGACCCGGTGAAGGATTTCGAGCCCGTCAGTATGGTGTCTCTCGCGCCGAACACGCTGGTGGTCCATCCGGGCGTGCCCGCACGCAATGTCAAGGAACTGGTCGCGCTGGCGAGGGCCAAACCTGGCACCTTGAACTTCGCATCCTCAGGGACGGGTGGGTCGCCCCACCTGGCTGGGGAACTGTTCAAGCTGGTGACGCAAACCGATGTGACCCACATCGCCTACAAGGGCACCGGCCAGGCTATGGGTGACCTGCTGGCAGGCCAGGTGCAGATGTCCTTCGGCACAGTGCTGGCGCTGTTGCCCCAGATCAAGTCGGGAAAGCTTCGGGCACTGGCCGTCACGACCCGGAAGCGCGTGTCGGCCCTTCCCGACGTGCCCACCATGTCCGAGCAGGGGTATGCGGGCATAGAGACCACCGCCTGGAATGGCGTTCTGGCTCCGGCAAGGACCCCGGGTGCCCTCATCCAGAGATTGAATGCGGATATCGTGCGCATTTTGTCGACACCGGATGTGCGGCAGAAATTCGATGCTCAGGGTGCGGAAGCGAGCCCAAGCACCCCTGCCGAGTTCGGCCTGTTCATCCGTGAAGAGATCGACAAGTGGGGCAAGGTCGTCAGGGCTGCGGGCTTGACCGCGAATTGAGTGGACATGGACTTCATGATAATAATCCTTACATTCACTTATTAACCATGAAGGACTACTGCTGTAATTGATAATAAATGTCCTGCCAGTCCGATTCCGGAATCCTGCAGTCGCACGCGGTCATCCCGGAATCCCATCGCTATCGCCACCAGACATCCGCCACCATCGGCCTGGCGGCCGGGTTTGCCATCATGATGACCCTGGATTCGGCGCTGGTCTGAGTATCCGGCTTGGGCTGGATGCGGCTGACCATTTGCCACATGCCGACGTTTCTGACATGCTTTCCCCCTGTGCCGGTGTTCAAGCCGGCTTGTCTGAAATCACCGGCCAATGGAGGCGTCATGAGTTCCCCCGCATTCAAGGTAGTCAAATCCGTCCGCGAACAGGTGAGCAAGGAGGAATGGGACACCCGCGTCAATCTGGCGGCGGCGTATCGGCTGGTGGATCATTTCGGCATGACGGAACTCACGGCCAACCATATCTCGGCGCGTGTGCCCGGCAGCAAGGACCAGTTCCTGATCAATCCTTACGGCATGCTGTACGACGAGATCACCGCCTCCAGCCTGGTTCGCATCGACCTGGACGGAAAGATCCTGTTCAATGCCACCGATTACGAAGTGAACGAAGCCGGCTTCGTCATCCACAGTGCCATCCATGCTGCCCGCCACGATGTGGATTGCGTGGCACACACCCATACACCCGCCGGCATGGCCGTTTCAGCCATGAAATGCGGCCTGCTGCCTTTGGCACAGACCTTCATTCGATTCACCACCATTGCCTACCATGACTTCGAAGGCCTCGCGACCGAAGGCCGCCTCGACGAACGAGAACGACTGGTTGCTGATCTTGGCAACCAGAATGCCATGATCCTGCGCAACCACGGATTGCTCACCTGCGGCGACAGCATTGCCACCGCGTTCAACCTGCTTTATCGCCTGGAGCGCGCCTGCCAGACCCAGATCATGGCCATGAACGCCAAGACCGAACTGGTGCTGCCGCCGGCCGAAGCCGTCGCTGAAATGCAGAAGGTCTTCAAGGACCCGACGCGGCCAAAGGTTGGCGAACTGGCCTGGAACGCACTGTTGCGCCGGCTGGACCGCATCGCCCCAGAGTACAAGCACTAATTTGTCTTCCCCGCAGGTCTGCCGCTCACGGCAGACCCGGTCTGGCCGGGCGCCTTACTGCGTCGTGAGGTTCAGTGACTTGATGACCTTGCGATAGCTCTCGGTCTCTGCCCGGATGATGTCGGCAAACTCTTTCGGGGTATTGCCATACACCTGTGCGCCATCGCTGGTGAGCTGATTGCGAAACTCCGGTGTTGCCAGATGTCTCACGATTTCCTTGTTCAGCAAGTCGATGATGGCAGCCGGCGTCTTGGCGGGTGCAACGATGCCGTACCAGTTGACTGACTGGTAACCCGGGAAGCCGCTTTCGGCCACCGTCGGAAGGTCCGGCATGACACTGGCGCGCTGTGCGCCGGTCACGGCTATCGCCCTGACCTGGCGCTGCTTGACCTGCGGCACCGTGGTCAGGATCGGACCGAAAGTCATTTCGATCTCGCTGGAAATCACCGCCGCATTGGCCGGTGCCGCGCCCTTGAACGGCACATGGGTGAGGCTGACGCCAGCCAGTGAGCCCAGCACCTCGACCCCGAGATGGTTGGTGGTGCCGATGCCGGCAGAGCCGAAATTCAGCCTCCCCGGATTGGCTTTGGCGTAGGCAATCAGCTCGGTGACACTGTTGACGGGCAGCTTGTTGCTGACCACCAGCAGGAAGGGCGCAGCCGCAATCAGCGTCACCGGGGCAACGTCCCTCACCGGGTCATAGGGTGACTCCTTCATCATGTAAGGACCAATGGCCAGGGTGGACGTGGAACCCATGGCGATGGTGTAGCCATTGGGGGTTGCTCGCGTGAGCTGGGTGATGCCTATCATGCCCCCGGCGCCACCCTGGTTTTCCATGATGAACGTCTGCTTCAGCGATTCGGAAAGCAACTGGCCCACCTTGCGGGCGACCAGATCGTTGCCGGACCCCGGTGCAAAGGGAACGATGAACCTCACCGGATTGGCTGGATAGTTGCCTGCACCGGCGGGACGCCCGGCCTGTGCGACTGCCTGACCTGCAGCCAGGCTGACAAATGCCGCGGCTAGACCGATGATTACCACTTGTTTCATGTTCATTTCTCCGTTTTTCTGATGGGCTTGCCGGTGGCTCCAGAGTATTCCGTAGCTTCACGGCATTGTGCTTTCTTCAGGCTTTACTTTCCCTTGAACCGGGGCGCCCGCTTTTCGCCGAATGCCTTGCCACCCTCCTGGTGGTCTTCTGTCAGCAGGCTGAGCGATTGCGCCCAGGCTTCAGCATCCAGGAAATTATCAAGGCTGGGGGTTTCCAGTGTCCGGAACATGCGCTTGGTAACGCTCAGGGCAAACGCGGGGCCCTGGGCAAGTTGGGTCGCCAGGGCTGCAGCTTCCGCCTCCAGATCGCCATCGGGAACCACCTTGTTGACCAGGCCCAGTGACAGGGCTTCCGCTGCCTTGGTCGGACGCGCCGTGTAGACCAGTTCCTTGGCGCGGTAAGTCCCGAGTATCTGCTTGAGGAAGAACACCGCGCCCCCATCCGGTACCAGCCCGATCTTGGCAAAGGACTGGTGAAACGTCGCTGTTTCAGAGGCAATGATCAGGTCGCAGGCCAGTGCCAGGCTCCAGCCTATGCCGGCCACCGGTCCGCGCACCGCGGCTATCACCGGCTTCTCCACGTTCGCCAGGGTGGAGACGACCATTTGTGCATGGCGGATGCGCTTCTTGGCGGCATGGGCGGTCAGTCCGCCCATGGTGGATACGTCACCACCGGCACAAAACCCCCTTCCTGCGCCGGTCAGGAGAATGATGCGAACCGATTCGTCGCGATTCAAGCCGGCAAACCCCGCAATCAGCGCATCCTTCATCTCATCGGACAGGGCATTCAGCTTGTCCGGACGGTTCAATGTGACGGTGGCAATGCCGTCCTTGTTCTCTATCGTGATGTTGCTCATGCAGTCCTCCTGTTGTGCCTCTATTGTCGTGCCCGGAGCGATCCGATCAGGGAATGATGCCTTCGATCGAGTCGAGCTTTTCCAGGTTCAACATGTCATCCACGAGTTGTTCGGCACGTGCCTTGGTGATCGGCTTGACCGAATGGGTGGCGCAGTCGAGAAACTTCTCCTCCAGGCCGCCCTGCTTCAGCGGATTCTGCGGACTACCATAGGCATGTGCCACGCGTTTCTTCAGCGTCCGCCCATCCCGGATCTTCATGGTGATGTCGGCCGGCGTCATGTCCTTGGGGTCCAGCTTCTCGTCAAAGATGTGTTTTACCTTCCGCGCACTTTCGAGCACGCGGCTGTCACCCAGGGCGGACTGCGCAAAGTGTTCGATCTTGACGTTCTGATGCACCATGGCCACCGCCAGCGTGAAGGGCATGCTGTCACCGGCGGCCACCGAGGTCGGCGGATTGAGGCGCCGGTCGGCCGGCTCGCACAACTCCCGGCCCCACTTGCTGACGATGACTTCCAGTTGCTCCACATCTTCCCAGCCCAGGCTGTGTTCCTGCATCAGGGTGATCACTGCCTCGATGTAGGTGTGCGTCAGCCGGCAGGATGGCCACAACTTGAAGCTCACGTTCGCACCTTCATAGACCTTGCCCAGGTCCTGGGTCAGGCGTTCGCGCGTGTACTTGCCGCGGAAGTAAAGGTTGTAGACACCGGCCCTGCCCTCAAGGAAGCGCCCCGGCCCGGTCAATCCCTTGTGGGCCAGCAGTGCGGACATGACGCCGACTTTGCCGGAAAATCCGTCGCGCACACCGCGCAGCGAAGACCCCTCCGCCATCTCGCGGGTGCCACCGGTCTGCGCATAGGCCATGCCGATGGCGTCGCTCATCTGCCCGGCAGACAGGCGCAATATCTTTCCTGCCGCCGCCGCTGCGCCGAAAGGGCCATACACGGCCGAGCCCAGCCAGCCATGTTCGGTCGGACCGGCATCCACGGCCAACGCCACACGCAGCGCAAAGTCAGCCCCCGAAGCCACCGCCGTGATGAAGTCCTTGCCGCTGACATTGCCAACGCGCTGCGCCACTGCCAGAGCTGCCGGCAGGGTTTGTGCGGTGGGATGGCTCTTGGCACCCTCATGGGTGTCGTCGTAATCGAGGGGATGGCAGAGCGCGCCATTGATCAGGGCGGCCATGGGCGAGGGAATCCTGTCGCCGAATCCCACGATGCTGCTTTCTGCACGGCCACCGAGGTCAAGCGCCAGTTCCACCATGCGCACGCAGTCTTCCGAGTTCGTCGTGGAAGCGAGCATCACCCCCATGGTGTCCAGGATGCTGGCTTTTGCCGCCTTCACCGCATCCGCGGGCAGGTCCTCGAAGCGGCAGGCTGCCAGATGCTGGCACAACTGCTCTTCCAAACTCATCGTCATTGCTTGCTCCTCCTTGTGGGCCGTTCTTGTATTTGATTCCGGATGCGCCGCTCAGCCATCAGCAGCCACGATCACGGCATCGGCGGCATAGGCACCGCCAGGGGTAACGATCAGGGGATTGATGTCCAGGCTGGCTAGTGTCGTGGCATTTGCGGCTGCGATGTACGACAGGCGTACCAGCACATCGGCCAGTGCCTTGATGTCAGACCTGGGGCGACCACGGGCGCCATTCAACATGGGAAAGGATTTCAGTTCACGAATCATGGCCTGAGCCTCGACGTCGCCAAATGGTGCCCGCCTGAAAGCCGTGTCGTTGAGGATTTCGGCATAGATGCCCCCCAGGCCGAACATGACGAACGGCCCAAGGACGGGATCGTTCACGATGCCAGCAATCATCTCCACGCCATCGACAATCTGCTGCTCCACCAGGATGCCTTCGATCCTCGCCTCAGGCGCGTGTCGTTTGACGCTCTCGAGGATGCGATCGCAGGCCTGCGCGGCGGCCTGCCCCGAGGCCACACCCACTACCACGCCACCAGCTTCGGTCTTGTGCAGAATGTCGGGGGAGATGATCTTCAAGACCACCGGGTAGCCAATGGCCTCAGCAGCCGCTCTGGCCTCATCGGCGGTCCTGACCACGCTTTGCCGCGGCACCGGTATGCCCAATCGGGCGAGCCAGGCTTTCGCTGCAGACTCGGTATCGAGACCGGCCGCCATCTTCAAGTTGCCGGCAGGGGCTTCCACTGCCGCAGTCTTTGTGGCTCCCAGGAGCAGTGCCGATTCACGGCAGCGGGCCGCCGCCTGAATCGCGCGCGTGGGATTCTCGAACACCAGGAAGCCCGCTTGCTCATAGCGCTCGCGCATGGGCGGCTCGCTGAGCATGGAGAG
>CAIPGJ010000809.1 GCA_903864555.1 uncultured Pseudomonadota bacterium
GACCTGGACAAGCTGGGGATGGAACTGTTCTCCGGCTCGACCCCGGAGCAGGCGCAGAAATTCATCGCCAACCTGGCGGCCAAGTGGACGCCGGCGATCCGCGACCTCGCTGCCACGCAGCAATAAGCGGGGACATGATGTCGGACAAGGACAAGGCCGCCGCAGCCCAGGCAGATGGAAAAGACGGCAAGGCGCGCGGCCCGCTCGAGGGCCTGCGCGTGCTTGCGCTGGAGCATTTCGTCTCCGGTCCCCTGGGCAGCATGATGCTGGGCGACTGGGGCGCGGAGGTGATCCGCATCGAGCGCCCCGGCGCCGGGGATGTCTGGCGCTACGTCAACATCCGCCAGGCCGACGGGCAGGAACTGCCGCTCAGCTTCATCACGCGCAACCGCAACAAGAAGGGCATTACCCTGGAGATGAAGTCGGCCCGGGGCCGGGAAATATTCCTCGAGCTGGTGGAAAAGGCCGACGTCGTGTGGGAGAACCTTGCCCCTGACGCCATGAAGTCACTCGGCCTCGACTACGACACCCTGCTCGCGGCCAACCCGGCCATCGTGTACGTGTCCGTCAGCGGCTTCGGCCACGACGATGTCTTTCCCAGCCACTTCCAGGATCGTCCGGCCTTCGACTTCATCACCCAGGCCATGGGTGGCCTGATGTGGCTGCCTTCGTTCGGACAGAACCCGTCCTGGCTGGGTTTTCCGGTCACCGATCTGGTGCCCGGCATGATGGCCACCACCGGCATGCTGCTGGCGCTGCGCGAGCGTGACCGCACCGGCAAAGGCCAGCGCGTCGATCTATCCATGTACGACGTCAGCCTGGTGCTGAACGAGAAGAACCTCGCCCTGCAGGCGGCCGTGGGGCGCACGCCCAACAGCCAGCACGATCTGCAGAACACCAACCAGCTGGGCGTGTTCAAAGCGTCCGACGGTTACATCGCCATCGGCGTGGTGAGCGATCCCGGCTGGAAGCTGCTGGCGTGCGAGATGGGGCGGCCTGACCTGGCCGATGACCCGCGACTGGCCTCCATGCAGAAGCGCACCAGCGCGCTGGAGATTTTGTTGAACCCGGTGCTCAAGCCCTGGGTGCAGTCACTCACGCGCACCGAGGCCATCGACCGGCTGCTCGCCATCGGCATACCGGCCGGGCCGCTGCAGACGGCGGCCGAGGTGCTGGCCTGCCCGCAGCTGGCGGCGCGCAACATGTTCGTCGACCTGCCCACCGAGTACGGCCCGGTGAAGGCGGTGGGCAACCCCATCAAGCTGAACAATGCACCGCAGCCCAGCAACCCGCCGCCCAAACTGAGCGAGCACACCGAAGCCGTGCTCACCGGCTGGCTGGGCATGGATGCCTCGGTCATCGAGGGCCTGCGCCGCGACAAGGTCATCTGAGCAGGGCTGCTGCATGTCGGATCCCGGACTCTTCAACGAACACCGGCTGGCCACCGAGCCGACCGTCTATCGGAGCGACCTGCTCAAAGACCAGGTCTTCCTGATCTCCGGCGGCGGCACCGGCATCGGCCGCGCCACCGCTTTCCTCGCCACGCGCCTGGGGGCCCGGGTCATGATCTGTGGCCGGCGCGCGGAGATACTGGCCGAAACGGCAGCGGCCATTGCCCGCCATCTGGGCAAAGCGGTCGGCTGCCTGCCCACCAACATCCGCGATCCGGAGCAGGTCGATGCGCTGGTGGCCCACACCGTCGAACGATACGGCCGTATCGACTGCCTGGTGAACAGCGCCGGCGGGCAGTTCCGCCAGGAGGCCATCGACTTTTCGAAGAAGGGCTGGAATGCCGTCATCGACACCAACCTCAACGGCACCTGGAACATGATCCAGGCGGTGGGGCGCCATTGGCGGGATGCGAAGCAGCCGGGCAATGTCGTCAACATCGTGCTCAACCTGCGGAACGGCCGGCCCTACTCGGCGCACACCGGCGCGGCGCGGGCTGGCGTCATCTCGCTCACGCAAAGCCTGGCCATCGAGTGGGCGCCGCTCGACATCCGCGTCAACTGCATCGCCCCCGGCACCATCGACAGCTCGGGTCTCGACACCTATGAAACCCCGGTGAACAAGCAGCGCATGCGCAACAACAACCCGATGCGCCGGCTGGGCTCGGTGTGGGAGATCGCCGAGGGCGTGGTCTACCTGGCCAGTCCATCGGGCGCCTTCATCACCGGCGAGTTGCTGGCCATCGACGGTGGCGCGCAGCTCTGGGGGCCGTCATGGCCTGAGGGGCGGCCGAAGCATTTCAGGGATGTGGAGTAGGGCCGGTTTGGCATGGCAGTGGCCACCGGCGCGCATGTGCAGGCAGGCGGCGTGAGGACAGGCCTGTCGGACGGCACTGAAGCCGGTGCCTGTCTGGTGATACAAGTGTTCTCGCTATCGATGTGAATCAGAGGTGAGTGGCAACCCTGGCCCGCACGGGCCCTTCATGGA
>CAIPGJ010000810.1 GCA_903864555.1 uncultured Pseudomonadota bacterium
ACCAGGACTCACCTCGAACGAAACATCGTCCACGGCGAGCTTGCGCCCGAACGACTTCGATAGGTGCTCCACCTTGATCATGAATCCTCCATTTTTATTGCCATTTGCTCTTGTATGCAGCCGCTTCTGGGGCTATTCCCGAAGGAACCTTCTCCAGACTGGCGCATGCCTGATGGCGCGAGCCCGTGCTCAAGGGGCCCAATTGGGGCTTGCCAGTTCAATTTCAAGTCCCTGGGCCTTCAGCCTCCGAGCAAATCAGCTGAATCCGGGAGGCAGCCAGTGGCTGCCTCCCGACGTTTCGTCATGCGGCTTTTGGCCAGCGTTCCGAATATTCATCTCGAAACAGTTCCCAATCCGTAATGAAACGCCCGGCATCATATCCTTAGCCAGCCCGGACATGTTGTGAACGGCCCCGATTTTACAAAACACCCTGCTGGCGTTGCGGGAATTGCAGGCCGGGACTTCCTCAAGAATATCAACGCCAGCTTATCGAGAGAGCCCAGACAAAACACTGGCTGAAGAAGTCCTTTCCAATTCAGGTATGAGCCTGGAGCGGTCTGGTCGGCAAAGCGAATCGATCTGTTGTAGACGCAGGTAGTGTATGGGATTCTGGGTTGCTGGAATTTTGCTTTCTCTATTGGTTTTGCGGGGGGGCACGGGGGGCGGCGCCCCCCGCCCTGTGAAGATGGTGTTCGGACTGTGGCCATGATCCCCGAACGTGGGTTCAGCCGGTGCGCACTAGGACGCGCCGGAACAAGGCCTGCCGGGCCTCGTTGAGTTCCTCGGCCGCCTGCACATCGGTAAGCGCACGTGCCAGCGCCTGCAACGCTTCGAGTGTGATGGTCACGCGCAGGAACTTCGTCGCTTCGGGCAGGCTGGCCAGCTTGTCCAGTGGGGTCATCGCGTCTTTGGCCCGGTACACCCGCTTGATACGCCCCGGCTTCTTGGGATCGGGCAGTTCAGTGGCGAACAGGCAGGGCCGGTGGAAGTTCAGGAATGGGTTGAGGTACTCGGTGCAGAAGGTGTTCATACGCGTGGCGTGGGGCTGGGCGATGTGCTCGTAGCCGAAGAGCTTGCGCACGACCGCGCCGTTCTTGGTCTCGACCAGCCCGTTGTCGTTGCTGTGCCGCGGGCGGCTGCGTGTGAACTCGATGCGTAGCTTGTCGAGCATGCGGGCGACCTTGTGGTTGACGTACTCGCTGCCGTTGTCGGCGTGAAAACCAAGGATCTCGAAGGGGAACTGCGCCAGCATCTGCCTGATGACCGGCAGCAGGTAGGCCTCCGAGAGCGTTTGCACCGTGGCGACCACCTGCCACTGGGTGACGCAGTCCACCGCGTTGATGTGGTACACGCCCTTGGTACCGTCCCAGTCGCCTTGGTGGACGCTGTCGATGCGGATGAACCCCGGGCGGCCGTCGGGCGAGGGGGCACGACGCACACCGATGGTCACCGCCTTGGTGGGCCGGGTCTTGGTCAGCGCCACGCGCTGCCCCTGGTAGCGGGCACTGTTGCGCAGGTTGTACAGGTGCCCCACCGAGATCGACCCCAGCCGATCGAAGCGCCGATCGGCGAAGACATCGCGCTGGCGGCGCAGCACGCAGGCTGTGGCCGGGCCCGATAGCGTGCCCAGTGCCCGGTCGACATCGGCCAGCAGCGCCACGTCGGCATCGGTGTAACGTCGCGCGTAGGCGTGCTCCGGGGCGCGGTAGCGCTTGACCAAAGGCTTGCCTCTGCCGCTCAGCCAGGTGGCCACCAGCCGTTTCACCTGCGCCCGGCTGTAGCCACTCAGGCGCTGCAGGTACATCAGCACCACCCCTCGGTCAGGGCGCTTCTTCAGTCTGTTGTAGTCAATTCGTCGCAGTACCGCGCCTATCCAGGCATAGCGATCCTGGTCGTCCCCTGCCTGACGAAACTCCAGTGCCTGTGTTCCAGCCAACACCTGGAGCATCTGCTCCACGGACCGTATCTGCGCTTCGTTCATGTCGATCACCATCCTTCGGATGATCGACTCGCCCCGTCCGGCGGCTCCCCTTGAACCCCCAAATCACCAGGCCCAGACCCCCTCCAGGCTCATACCTCAATGGAATGTCGAGCCTTCCTCCAGGCTCATACCTCGTTGGAAAAGACTCTTTGTTGACAGTGTCAACCAGCCGGGACTAGCATGCTTCGCGGGGCAAGGGCCGGAGGGATTCGCGATCGGGAGGTTTTTTCGGCCTGATCTTAGCTACGGATGCAAAGACATGCGCCGGGACTCAATGCTGCCGGGCAATGAATGGATGTCTTCGAGTCCAACCGGTTGCAATGCAGTTCCAGCGCTTTAGCTTGTGATTTCCAACCAGAGGGGAAGTCGATGAGAAAGCGTGGTCAGACACTTGCTGCAGCGTTAGGCGCCACCGCAGCATTCACATTGCTCCTGCCGATCGCGGCGCAGGCAGCCTATCCCGAACGGCCGATTCGCGTGGTGGTGCCCTTCGCCGCAGGCGGCTCCACCGACATATCGGCCCGCATCATCACCGCGCGCATGAGCGAGCAGTTGA
>CAIPGJ010000811.1 GCA_903864555.1 uncultured Pseudomonadota bacterium
CTCACTGAACTCGGCGAGCGCATCCTGCCGCGCATCAGCGGCCTGCTGGCCGGGCTGGATGAACTCTCCCATGAAGTGCGCAGCCATGCTGGCGTGCCTGGCGGCGCAGTGCGCATCGGTCTGCTCGCCTCCATGGCGCATCCGCTGGTTGATCGCCTGTTCCGTGAAATGCGCGTCCGTCATCCCGAGGTTCGCCTGAATGTCTTCGGTGGCTCCAATGGCCAGCTCGATGAGTGGCTTGCCAGCGGGCGCATCGACATGGCCGTGCTGTTCCGTTACGGTCGCGCTGAAGTGGGCAACGAGCAGGCGCTGGGTGTGGTGGACACCTATCTGATCGGGCCTGCCGGCGATGCCCTGACCCGTGCGCCAACGGTGAAGTTCGACCAGCTCGACCAGCTGCCGCTGGTGCTGCCCGGGCCGCCCAATGGGCTGCGCGTCATCCTCGACCAGCTGGCACGCCGCAAGGGCATCTCCTTGTCGGTGGTGCTGGAGGCGAACTCACTGCCGGTGCAGAAGGACATTGTCGCCGGCGGTGGCGTGTACACCGTACTGGCTGGCTATGCCGCCGGGCACGAAGTGCGCGAAGGCCGGCTGCAGGCCTCGCGGCTGGTCAATCCCGGCATCGAACGCATCGTCACCCTGGGCATCACCAACCAGCGGCCTGCCTCGCTGGCCAGCCGGGAAGTGGCGCGCCTGATCTGCCGCATCGTCGATGACATGTCCGACTCGATTGCCTTGCGCCATGTCGGCAGCAGGGCGCGCTCGGGCCGCGCCGCGGCGAAGACTGCGGCGGGCGACAAGCCACTGCAGACCGGCAAACCTGCCAGCGACAAGGACAAAGGCAAAGACACGGTCCGCAACGGCAACCGTGGCAAGGGCAGCAAGGCGCCGGCTGCCGCGCGGCGCGGGGCGCGCCGTTGATGCCCCCCGGTGTGGCCATGGCCGCACCGTTGCCGTTCCGGTGCCGCCACGAGAGCCGCAGGCCGCTCGCTATAATCGCCCGACACTCCCCTGACGGTCCCATCCCATGAGCACTGAAGACGAGGTCTTCTCCGGCACCGGCGAAGTCCAGGCCGGCCACCGCTTCGACACCGCGGCATTGCAGCGTCACCTGGAGCAGCATGTCGCCGGCTTCAAGGGCCCGCTGTCGGTGGAACAGTTCAAGGGTGGCCAGTCCAATCCGACGTTCCGCCTCAGCGCCGGCAGCGGCCGCTATGTGATGCGCGCCAAGCCCGGGCCGGTGGCCAAACTGCTGCCCTCGGCACACGCCATCGAGCGCGAATACCGCATCATGAGCGCGCTGGGCCAGGCCGACTTTCCGGTGCCGCGCATGCTCACCCTGTGCGAGGACGAATCGGTGATCGGCCGCGCCTTCATGGTCATGGCGTGCGTCGAAGGCCGCATCTTCTGGCAGCAGGAACTGCCCGGCCTCGCGCCGGCCGAACGCCGCGCCATCTACGAGGAGATGAGCCGCGTGCTGACCGCGCTGCACAGCGTCGACTACCAGGCCATCGGCCTGGCCGATTACGGTCGGCCCGGCAATTACTTCGGGCGCCAGATCGCGCGCTGGTCCCGGCAGTACCGCGCCTCCGAGACCGAAGTGATGCCGGCCATGGACCAGCTCATCGCCTGGCTGCCCGAGAACATCCCGGCGGGGGACGAGACCTCCATCGTGCATGGCGACTTCCGCCTGGACAACATGATCTTCCACCCCACCGAGCCGCGCGTGCTGGCCGTGCTCGATTGGGAGTTGTCCACGCTGGGCCATCCGCTGGCCGATTTGTCCTACCAATGCATGGGCTGGCATGTGCTGCCCGGGCAGTTTCGCGGCATCAAGGGCCTCGACCTGCCGGCCCTGGGGATCCCCACCGAGCCCGAGTACGTCGCCGCCTATTGCCGGCGCACCGGGCGTGCGGGCATCGCCCACTGGAATTTCTACCTGGCCTACAACATGTTCCGCTTTGCCGCCATCCTGCAGGGCATCCGCAAGCGCGCGCTCGAAGGCACGGCCTCCAGCGCGCGGGCGCATTCCGCGGGCGAGCGGGCGAAGCCGCTCGCCGAC
>CAIPGJ010000812.1 GCA_903864555.1 uncultured Pseudomonadota bacterium
CGCGAGGCAATGGCTTTCAGGCGTTCCAGCGCCGCCACGGAAAAGCCCACGCCCGCGATGTTGGTGCGTTCATAGGTGAGGAGATACTTGGCGCAGGTCCAGCCCTTGTCCTCCTCGCCCACCAGATTGGCCACGGGCACCTTGACGTTGGTGAAGAAGATGTCGTTGATCTCGTGCCCGCCGTCGAGGGTGATGATGGGGCGGATCTCCACGCCGGGGGAGGTCATGTCGATCAGCAGGAAGCTGATGCCTTCCTGCTGCTTTACCTCCGGGTTGGTGCGCACCAGGCAGAAGATCATGTTGGCATGCTGGCCCAGGGTGGTCCAGGTCTTCTGGCCGTTGACGACGTAATGGTCGCCCGCACGCACGGCGGTGGTCTTCACCGAGGCGAGGTCGGAGCCGGCGCCCGGCTCGGAGTAGCCCTGGCACCACCAATCCGAGCCGTCGAGGATGCGTGGCAGCCAGTGCTGCTGCTGGGCTGGGGTGCCGAACTTGATCAGCACCGGTCCGAGCATGTTGACGCCGAAGGGCACGATGCGTGGCGCGTTGGCGAGGGCGCATTCGTGCTCGAAGATGAATTTCTGCACCGGGGTCCAGCCGGTGCCGCCCTGCGCCACCGGCCAGTGGCTGGCGAGCCAGCCCTGCATGTTCAGGAGGGCATGCCAGGCTTCCATGTCGGACTTGGTGAGGCGCTTGCCGTCACGCACCTTGGCGGCGAGGCCGGGCGGCAGTTTCTCCGCGAGAAAGCGCTGCACGTTGGCGCGGAAGTCCTGCTCCGCGGGGGTGAAGCTCAGGTCCATGGTCCTGCTCCTTGGGAATCCGGCCATTGCGCCGGCCGTGCTGGCGGTGAAATTTTTGCAGGGCCAAGGATAGCGCCTCCATGGCGGCGCTGCGAATGCGGCTGCCGGCTATTGTCCCGAATCGCAAATTCGCTGAATAAAAGTGCAGAGAATAGCCTGGGCAGGTATCAGAATTAATGATTAGGGAAACACGGATCAAGTCTCGAATCGAGGACCGTTCAACTGTTGCCTCTGATGTGGGGGATATACAAGGGGGCGTCCCCCCGTGTTCAGTGCTTCCTGATCCTATTATTCAAGCGAATCGAGGCCGCCGAGACGCAAGCCTCTGCTACTTGCTGCCGTGGGAGATAATCAAGCCATCGAACACAACCGGAGCATTTCATGGCGGACGGCATCACGATGAACAAGGGCGCCGCTGCGCTCTTGTCGATGGATTTCCAGAACGACATCCTGGGCAATTTCCAGGAGCCTCAGCGCGGTGCCCTGGTCACCCAGGCGGCAGCCAACCTGGCTGCGGCGCGCAAGGCCGGACTGACGGTAGCGCATGTCGCCGTGCGCTTCCGCCCCGGCCATCCGGAAGTCAGTCCGCGCAACATGCGATTCAGCGATGCCAAAAAGGCCAACCGGCTGGTCGATGGCACACCGGGCGCGGCCATCCATGAGGCGCTCGCACCTCAGGGCAGTGAAGTGCAGGTGACCAAGGTGAGGGTCGGCGCCTTCTCCACCACCCACCTGGAAACGGTGATGCGTGCCAGAGACATCACCACGCTGGTGCTGCAGGGCATCATCACCAGCGGCGTGATTTTGTCGACAGTGCGCTGGGCTGCCGACATGGATTACCGCATTCTCGTGCTGAGCGATGCGTGTGCCGATCCGGATGCGGAAGTGCACCGCGTGCTGATGGAAAAGGTCTTCCCTAAGCAGGCCACGGTCATCAACTCGGCGCAGTTCATGCAGGCGCTGGCCTGACCGGCCCTCCCCGAATCGAGTCGCCCTCTGCATGTCCTGCCCTGCTGGGGGCCAGGACATGCCGAATTGACTTCGATCAAAGCAGCCAGGCGTCATCCGGGAGAGCATGCTTTCACAGCATTCATACGCACACAGGAGCCTATCCATGACGCTTTTCCATGCCGTGGTTCGCATTGACCACCATAGCGCCCATATCCTCGAGTTCGACGCCGAACACCTGGAGGTGCACAAGGTCAAGTCACACGCCCATCACACGCGCCAGCACGGCAGTGCCGTGCGCAGCGAACACGAGTTCTATGCCGAGGTCTGCAAGGCGCTGGCTGGCATCGCCGAGGTACTCATCACCGGCTCACATCAGGCCCAGGCCGATTTCCGCCACTACGTCGAGAAGCACCATCCCGCCACCGGCAAGCAGATTGTCGGCTGGGAGACCGTTGACAGTCCCAGCGAAGCACAGTTGGTGGCCTTTGCACGCAAGTACTTCCTCAAGTACGACCGCATGAATGGCGCGGCACCGCTGCCCTGACCACACCGCCCACCTGCCGCAGTCGTACAGGCTGCAGCAGGGCCAACGCTATAATTCTTCAGCGCCCCCGGGGTCCGCGCGTTTGCGCAGCCCGTACAACAAGGCGCCCAGGAGACTTACATGCGATCCCCATTCCTCAGTGCGGCCGCGCTGCTGCTGGCAGCCGCGTCTTCGTCGAGCCTGGCGCAGCAATACCCCGCAAAGCCCATACGCATCCTGGTTGGCTTTGCTGCCGGCGGCCCCACTGAAGTGGCGGCCCGCCTGGTCGGACAGAAACTCACCGAGAAGTGGGGGCAGCCAGTCCTGGTGGAAACCCGCACCGGTTTTGGCGGCAACATTGCCGCAGAGCAGGTCGCCAAATCCGCACCTGACGGCCACACGCTGTTGCTCACCGCCTTCGCCCATGCCGTCAATCCGGCCCTCTACCCTAAGCTGCCCTTTGACACAGAGAGGGATTTTGCCTCGGTCGCCATGATCGCCACGTCGGCCAACGTGCTGGCCGTGCATCCCTCGGTACAGGCACGCTCACTCAAGGAACTGGTTGCCCTGGCGAAGGCACAACCCGGAAAACTGACCTTCGGCTCGGCAGGCAACGGCACCGCTTCCCACCTGGCCGGGGAACTGCTCAACAGCCTCACCGGGGCGCAGATCACCCATGTGCCTTACAAGGGTGCAGCGCCTGCCAGTGCCGACCTGGTGGGCGGCCACATTTCAGCCGCCTTTCCCAGCGTGGCGCTGGCCACCCCGCAAGCGCAGTCGGGCAAGATCCGGCTGATCGGCGTGGCCAGCCTCAAACGCGTTGCCACCCTCCCCGATGTCCCGACGCTGTCGGAAGCCGGCGCCCAGGGCTTTGAAGTGCTGTCCTGGTACGGACTGGTAATGCCGTCGCGCACGCCGCGCGACATCATCACGCGACTGCACCAGGAAATCGTCAAAGGGACTCACGAGCCGGATGCGCTCGAGAAACTGAGAGGCATCGGCGCAGACCCCTCACAGATGACACCGGAGGATCTCACCGCCTACATCCGGGCTGAACTTGCAAAATGGACACGGGTAATCCAGTTTGCCGGCATCAAGGTGGCCGACTGACCAGCAACTCCCCTCGACCGAGGGAAACGCTACACTGGCAAATGCCCGCCCCGCCGAACCGGACATGAAGAAGCGAAGCCGGAAAGCGGGAACCCAAAGCAAGGCACACCGCGAAGCACATCAAGGAGGAAGGACATGAAGCGACCCATGCTGGCTGCGCTGCTTGCAACCGCCGGAATTTCTGCTGCAATGGCTCAGGGGAATTACCCCAACAAGCCGATGCGCTGGATCATTCCCTATGCGGCCGGCGGCGGCACTGATGTCATCGCCCGACCGATTGCCTCAAAGCTCTCCGAAGTCCTCGGCCAACCCATCATCTATGACAACCGCGGTGGTGGCGGCGGATTGATCGGCGCGGAGTTCGTGGCACGCTCGGCTCCCGATGGCTATACCTTGCTGGTTGCTGCGGGCAACACCCACATCTTTGCCACCCTGCTCAACGACAAGATCAACTACGACCCGGTGAAGGACTTCGCTCCGATCACGAAGTTCGACACCACCCCCAATGTGCTGGTGGCGCGCGCCGGCTTTCCCGCACGCAACATCCAGGAAGTCATCGCCTGGGCACGAGCCAATCCGAACAAGCTGAACTGGGCCCATTCCGGCAGCGGCTCGGGCGGGCATCTGTCCATCATCCAGTTGATGCAGGAAGCCAATGTCAAGTTGCTGGCCGTGCCCTACAAGGGCGCCGGACCGGCAGGCAATGCCCTGCTCACGGGTGAGGCGGACCTGCTCTTCGTCAATCCCGGCGTTGTCATGGGCAATATCAGGGCCGGCAAGCTGCGCGCCATCGGCTTTGCCGGCCCCAAACGTTTGGGCACATTGGCCGACGTCCCGACCATCATCGAAGGCGGCTTTCCCGGCTTTGATTCGAGCAACTTCAAGGGCTTGATGGCGCCCGCCGGCACGCCCCGTCCCATCATCGACAAGCTGCATGGCGAACTCGTGAAGATCATCCATTCGCCGGAGAACACGGCACGGATGGAAGTGGCCGGATCCATCCCGGTGGGCAACACCCCCGAGCAGTTCGCCGAGGAAAACCGCATCGAAACCGCACGCTGGGCCAAAATCATCCGCGAAAACAACATCAAGGCAGACTAACCATGGATTACGACATCATCATCCGTAATGGCCGCATCGTCGATGGCACCGGCGCCCCGGGTTTTCGCGCCGACCTGGGCATCCGTAATGGTCGCATCGCCGAAATCGGCAAGCTGCGTGGCAAGGCAAAACAGGAAATCGACGCCCAGGGCGCCGTGGTGGCGCCCGGCTTCATCGATTCGCACTGCCACTTCGATGCCCAGGTGACCTGGGATCCCCTGTGCACCTTCTCCTGCTACCACGGCGCGACCACGGTGATCTTCGGCAACTGCTCCCTGGGTATCGCGCCGGTCCGCTCGGGCACCAGCGAGCGCGTCGCCGAATTCCTCTCCTACGTCGAAGCCATCCCCATGGAAACCCTCACCTCGGTCGAGGTCACCTGGGAAACCATGGGCGAATACATGGAGGCCATCGGCAAGCGCCTCGGCGTCAACGCTGCCCCCCTGCTCGGCCACACGCCGGTGCGGCATTACGTGATGGGCAAGGACAGCCAGGGTCGCAGCGCGACCAGCGATGAAATCGAAGCCATGCGCAAGCTGGTGCGTGAAGGCATGGAGGCGGGCGCCCTTGGCCTGTCGTTCTCCATGAGCACGGGGCACTACGACCCGCAGGGCAGCATGATTCCCTCCTGCTGGGCCAACGAGGAAGAAGTCTTCGCGCTGAGCGACGTACTGTCGGAACTGGGCACCGGCGTGCTGCAAGCCGCCTCCGGCAAGGATGCCGAGGAAAAGAATCGGCTGATGAGCCGTCTGGCCGAGACCACCGGCCGGCCGGTCATCTACAACCAGTTGGGACAGACCCTGAAGAAGCCACATGCCTGGAAGGACCACATCGCCATGATCGAGGAATCGGTCAATGCCGGCATACGCGCCTATCCCACCTGCAGCCCGCTCACGGTGACCACGGAGTTCACCATGCACAACTGCCAGGTGTTCCGTGGCGTGCCGACCTGGCATCCCATTCAGCTGCAGACCGATGAAGAAAAAATGCACGCCTATCAGGATGCCGAAGTGCGGCGCAAGCTGCATGTGGAACTGGTGGACTGGCCAGCCGACATCAAGGGCAATGCCATTCTGGGCAAGAACTGGCCCGACACCATCTGGGTGCAGAAGGTCGTGCTGGAGAAGAACCGGCCGCTCGAAGGCAAGTCCATCCGGGAACTCGCAGAACTCAAGGGCAAGGGCATCATCGACGCCTTTCTCGATCTGGTGGTCGAAGAGAATCTGGACACCGCATTCCTGCAGGGGATCCGCGGCTTCGACCCAGAGGTGATGGGCAAGATCCTCAATTATCCGCATGCCTACATCGGCCTTTCAGATAGCGGTGCGCATGTGCAATTCCGCGGCGGCTACGGCTACAGCAGCATCCTGCTCGGCCACTGGGTGCGCAAGCACAAGATCATGTCAGTGGAAGCTGCAGTGAAGAAACTCACCTTCGATCTGGCACAGGGATTTGGTATCTACGACCGCGGATTGCTGCGTCCCGGCATGGCCGCCGACATCGTGATTTTCGACCCTGACACCATCCGCGCCCTGCCCGAGGAAAAAGTGGCCGACCTGCCCGGCGGCGCCTGGCGCATGAAGCAACTGGCAGAAGGTGTGCACTACACCATCGTCAACGGCCAGGTGCTGCTCGACCACGGCCGGCACACCGGCGCCTTGCCCGGCAAGGTGCTGCGCAATTCACTTTTCAACGAACGGGCCGAGGCCACGCGCATGAACAGGGAGGCCACGGCAGCATGAGCGACCCGCAACCGGCATCCCGGCTGTATCGCTGCGGCCCCTGCGGCTTTACCTACAGCGAGCGGGCAGGCCTGCCCGATGAGTTCATCGAGCCTGGCACCCGCTGGGAGGATGTACCCGAGGACTTCGCCTGTCCCGACTGTGGCTCGCCCAAGAGCGATTTCACGCCCGGCTGAGACAGGCAGGCGTGACGGGCTGCAGCCGACCTAAGGCCTGACCCCGAGCGCCGGGATCGGGGCCGAGAAAGAGAATCCGTTTACTGCAGCCCGCAGCTGCCCGGGCCATCGGGGCGGCCGCAGCTGCCGCAGGGGCCTGCGGCCATGGCAGGCTGGCTGCTCGTGTTCAAGCGGCAAACACCGACCGTTTCTTCTCGAGGGTGGTGGACTGGCAATGCGGGCATTCGACCTTGGTCGAGGAGCGGACCAGCGCCTCGAAGTCCTTGCCGCAGCCGCCACAGCGATAGTCATAGATGGGCATGGCGAAATCAGGAGGCCGTGTTGCAAAAAATCAAGCCTCCCGGGCCATTCAGCCAATTAAATGGAGAGCAAAAAAAAAGGGCAGGGTTCGCACCTTGCCCTTTGATCATGCAAGGCCGCCCCCCTTGCGCTGAAGCCCGGCTCGCACAGGTTCAGTCGAATTTCATGTTGCCTTCGCGTGCCACCTTGGTCCACCGCGGTATGCCGGTCTTGATCAGGTTGCCCAGATCTTCCGGCGTGCCGCCACCCAGCTTGTAGCCGGCATTGAGCAGCGGTTTCTGCACTTCCGGTGCCTGCAGCGCACGGTTGATTTCGCGATTGAGCTTCATCACGATGGGTCGTGGCGTCCCGGCCCGCGTCACGATCGAGAACCAGGTGCCCACCCAGTAGCCAGGGTAGCCCGCTTCGGCGATGGTTGGCACGTCCGGGAACAACGGGTCGCGCTTGTCGCCGCCCGAGGCGAGCAGGCGCATCTTGCCTGCACGCACCAGCGCCTCGATCGAAGGCAGGCCGGTCAGGTTCATGTCCAGGCGCTCGCCCATCATGTCGTTGTTGGTCGGGGCATTGCCCTGGTAGGGCACATGGGTCATCTTGATGCCGGCCGTCATTTCCAGCAGCACCGCGCCGAAGTGCGCCGGCGAACCATTGCCGGTCGACCCGTAAGTCACCTTGCCCGGATTGGCCTTGGCGTACGCAATCAGCTCCTGCACCGTTTTGGGCGGGAAGCCGTTACGCACCACGTAGAAGTAGTCGTACTCGCTCAGTTTCACCACCGGAGCGAAATCCCGGAGCGGGTTGTACGGCAGCTTGCTGTAGGTGGCGGCATTGAGCACCATCGAATTCATGGTGGCAAACAGCAGCGTATAGCCGTCCGGCTGGGACTTGGCCGCGAGTTCCGTGCCGATGATGGTATTGGCCCCCGGCCGGTTGTCCGGCAACACCGACTGCCCCAGATACTCACCCAGCTTGTTGGCCACAGCGCGACCGATGATGTCGGTGGATCCGCCGGGCGGATAGGGAATGATCAGACGTATCGGGCGTGACGGGTATTCCTGGGCATAGGCATTGGCGGACAACACAACCGCAGCCAGCACCGCCCCGGCGACGCGACGAAGCATGCTGCTGCCCTTGGCACGACCAGCCCGCTCCCGACCGCCCGCCGTATCCGCATCCAAGGCGACGCGATCATCCTTCACTGTAGCCATTGCAACCTCCTGGTGTATGTATTTGCTTCCCGACCGGAAGTTTAAGCGAAACAGCCTAGTGTGGCCGTCTTAAGGAGGACTGAATGGAAGGACTGTCGGGACAGCCGGTGCGTCGATTCACCTATCCGGACAGTCAGGCGCAGCGTGTACACTGAGGCCGAAAAATGAAAGCCTCTGGCACGGTCAGGGGTCATCCATTTCACATCGATACAGGAGGATCACCATGCCACTCTCGCGATTGCTCAAGCCACTCGCCGGCGCCATGGCGGTGCTGTGTTCCGGCGCATTGCTGGCACAGACGGCCGGCAGTTTCCCGAACAAGCCCGTGACCATCGTGCTGCCATTCACCTCCGGGGCCTCGACGGACATCGAAACCAGGCTGTACCAGGCCCGCCTGATGGAAGACCTCGGCGTGCCCGTGCTGATCGACTACAAGCCGGGCGCTGGTTCGTCCCTGGGCACCATCTACGTGGCGAAGTCGGCGCCGGATGGCTACACCATCCTCGCCATCACGCCGGGCTACTCCGTCTACCCCGCCTTCTTTCCCCTGGACAAGCTGCCCTACGATCCGCTCAAGGACCTGACGCCCATCTCGCAGGTGAACAAGCGCACCGCCATGCTGCTGGTGCATCCCTCGCTGGGCGTGAAGAACTACCAGGAGTACATCGCCTACGCCCGTGCCAACCCGGAGAAGATCAACTTCGGGACTTCCGGCGGCGGTGGCATCTTCCACATTGCCGGCGCCTGGCTGCACAGTGCCACAAACACCAAGGCCACCTTCATCCACTACAAGGGTGCAGGTCCGATGAACACCGACCTGGTGGCTGGCCGCGTGCATGCCGCACCGGGGCTGCCCTTCGTGGTGGCCCCCTTCATCAAGTCAGGCAAGGTGATGGCCATTGCCAGCCTGTCGGGCGAGCGCTCCAAGTTCATGCCCGACCTCGTGCCGGTGGCGGAAATGGGTATCCCCGGCTATGACTATTCCAGCTGGTCGGGCTATCTCGCCCCCGGACGCACGCCGGAGGCCATCGTCAATCGCTGGCACAAGGCGTTCCAGCATGTGGCCAAGGCGCCGGAAGTCATCAAGCGCATGGAGGCAGACAGCGCGGAGATGGTCGGGTCTTCGCCTGAAGCCTTTCGCAAGCTGCTGACCACTCAGGTGGCCGTGTGGCGCAAGGTTGTCCAGGAAAACAACATCAAGCTGGAAGAGTAATCCCTGCTGACCGGACCTCGCCCAAGGCCACTGGCCCTTGCCCGCCTCGTCCTTTTGGGGCGGTGCGCCGCCGCCGCCCCCTGGCGGGTGCTGTGTGAGATGAGCTGCCAGCACGGCTGGTTCGGCCTCACGGTCGGCCTGTTGCTACTGTGGACCATGCGTGCCCGCGTGGGAAAAGCACTGGACCTGCATCTGGCCGGCAGTTTCATCGCCAATGCCCTGGGCGCCCTGGCCTACGCCTGACTGGCTCCCTCAGGCACCGGGCTGCATGCACGACTGCCACAGGACTTCACCGCCTAGCAGCCTGTCGGCCACAATGGCGGATGAGCTTTCGCGACAAGCGCTACCTCATGCACTGAACCGCTGCAGGGGCGCATCCCGCATGGGACATCCGCCGCAATGGCGGCCTGACGCTCTGGACCAAAACCAGCACCCGTGCGAGGAAGAAGCCAAATTCGCCGGCATGCCTGCACCGCCGGACCAACGCGCCCGCTGAGTCAGCGCGCTGCCGACAGGGGGGGGCGGCCGAAGTCGCCCCCTCAAGCGAGTTGCGACGCCCTGGCCTTATAGGCTTCCCGGGTGGCCTTGAAGCGCTCGAAGGGAAACTTGATGGGTACGCCCTCGATGGCGGCCATCAGCATCATCAGGTGCGCCTCCCAACCGGCACAGGTGCGCGCGATGTCCTCGCTCTCCGGTATGCGCACGGTCAAGGTGAGGCGCGTGCCTCCATCGGCAGCAGCGATCTCCCAGCGCACCGGGCGAGCCGGCTGGCCGGGGCTGCTCCACGAATACTCGAGCAAACGGCCAGCCTCGAAGGCCGTGACAGTGCTGTCGATGACGGTGCCGCTATCGGCGAAATTGATCTTCACTGTGCCCTCCTGGCGCAGCTCGATGGTGCCTGGCGCCATCCACTCGGCAATCCTGGCCGGCGCGGTCAGCATAGTCCACACCTTGCCCTGCTCATGGTCGAGGTGGCGGGCCAGCCGTCCTTCCAGGCAGCCGTTACTGCGGCTCAGTGTCCCGAGATCCTCGTTGTCGCTCATGTGCCCCTCCTTTTGCTAAGGCTGCAATTTTATCTGAATGGTCAGACCACAATTTCACCGACAAAAGCAGCACGTCCATGTCGCCCGAACTGGCTGCCTCAGGCATCCGCCCATGGGCGAAGCTTCCGCACCCCGGCAATTCACGTTCAGATGGATTAAAGTAACGCGCCGCCTGTTAACCACGGGTTGCACCAGAATGCCAAATGCCCTGCAAAGGGCCCTACCGGGAGGATAGAAAACATGTTCCGCACTGCAACAAAATTCGCCTGCCTCACCATGGCGATGGCACCCGCCGTAGCCATGGCTGTGGATTCTTCAGCCTTCCTCAAGCGAGTCACCCAGAGCATGGGCGATCCGAGGACCATCCAGTACGTCGCACAGGGCACGGGCTACACCTTTGGGCAGGCATTCACGCCCTTCATGCCATGGCCGCGTATCAACGTGCACAGCCAGACCCGCACCATCAACTACGAATCCGGTTCCATGCGCGAGCAGATCACCCTGAGCCGGGCCGAACCCAAGGGCGGTGGCGGCTATCCGCTGGCAGGCCA
>CAIPGJ010000813.1 GCA_903864555.1 uncultured Pseudomonadota bacterium
GGCGGGCAGGGAAGTTCTGTGTCGCGGCCTGGGCCAATGCCTGCGATGCGGGCAGTGCGGTCAGCGCGGCAATAGTGGCCATGGCGGCAAGCAGCACGGCTGCAAGCGGCGCTGTAACGGGGCGATGTCTGTTCATGTTCCTCTCCTTTTACGGGCGACCTCTGTCCGGGCCAGCCTCGTCGCAAGCATAGTCGATGAAGCGCTTCGGCGTGGATAGGGCGCCGGGCAAGCCGGCTGCACGCCGCCAGGCGCGCGGATTATCGGCCCGGGGGAAAAGCGACGATGTGATCGACGTTCAGGCGGATGCCGATGCGCTCGCCAATGGCGTGGTCGTGGTGGCTGGGCACCAGGGCCAGCACGTTGTGGCCGCTGTCCAGTGTCAGGGTGTAGAGGATCTGCGCGCCGCGGAAGGCCTTCTTGGCCACCTGGGCGCTCATGCTGCTGGCGTCATCGTGGATGATGTCATCGGGGCGCAGCAGCACGTCCACCATGCAGCCCTTGCCGCATTGTTCACAGCCCATGGAACAGGTGTCGGGCAGGGCGCCGTTGAGCAGGCCCAGCTCGATGCGGATCTGCTGCGATGGCAATACCGACCCTGGTATGAAGGCGCCTTCGCCGACGAAATCGGCGACGAAGCGCGTGGCGGGGCGGTGGTAGATGCTGTAGGCGTCGTCCCATTGCTCGATGCGCCCGGCATGCATGATGCCGATTTCGTCGGCGATGGCGAAGGCTTCCTGCTGGTCGTGGGTGACCAGGATGGCCGTGGTGTTGCTGGTCTTGATGATGTCGCGGACTTCCTGGGCCAGCCGCGTGCGCAGTTCGACGTCGAGATTGGAGAAGGGTTCGTCGAGCAGCACCAGTTCCGGTTCCGGCGCCAGCGCGCGTGCCAGGGCGACGCGTTGCTGCTGTCCGCCGGAGAGTTCATGCGGGTACTTTTTCTCGTGGGCACTCAGGCCCACCGACGCCAGCAGGCTGGACACCCTTTCCTTGCGCGCATCGCGCGCGAGGTGGCCCAGACCGAAGGCGACGTTCTGTGCGACGGTCAGATGGGGAAACAGTGCGTAATCCTGGAACACCATGCCGATGCGGCGCTGCTCGGGTGGGGCCAGCACGCCGGGCGCGGAGACGACGCGTCCGGCCAGCCGGATCTGCCCCTGGCTGACCGGCTCGAAGCCTGCAATGGCGCGCAGGGCCGTGGTCTTGCCGCAACCACTCTTGCCGAGCAGGCAGCCGATGGTGCCGGGGGCAAGCTGCAGGGACAGGCCGCGCACGACGGCCCGGCTGCCGTAGGCAACATGGATGTCGTTCAGCGCCAGCAGGGGTTCTGCGATGCTCATGCGACTTATTATAGCGTTCGGCAGCCGGAAAACATTGCTACAATTCCTTGAAATATTTCGAAGAATCAATCGCTTTGATCAAGTTGGCGGGGATGCGTCGGGGGGTGTGGCAGCGGGGCACGATACCGTCGCGGGCGAAAGTGCGGCCATGAGCGGGGGGCGCTCACGTCCGCTGGGATGGGCTGCCTGGGCAGCCATGCTCATTGCAGCGGTGCTGTCCCTGCCCATCCTGGTAGTGCTGGCCCAGGTGTTCATGCCGGCGCAAGGGGCCTGGTCGCATCTGCTGCAGACGGTGCTGCCCGATTATGTCGGCACCACGCTGCTGTTGCTGCTGGGGGTGGCGACCGGGGTGAGCGCGATTGGCATTTTTGCCGCCTGGTTCGTGGCCTGGTTTCGCTTCCCGGGGCGCGTCTGGCTGGAATGGGCGCTGGTGTTGCCGCTGGCCATGCCGGCCTACGTGATGGCCTATGCCTATACCGATTTCCTGCAGGTTTCCGGTCCGGTGCAGACGCTGCTGCGCAGTGTGACCGGCTGGGGGGTGCACGATTACTGGTTTCCCGAGGTGCGCTCCACCTGGGGCGCCATCGCGATGTTTTCCTTCGTGCTCTATCCCTATGTCTACCTGATCGCGCGATCCGCCTTCCTTGAGCAATCGCTCAGCCTGATCGAGGCCGGCCGCCAGATGGGACGTGGCGTGTGGGGGACCTTCTTCAGCATCGGCCTGCCGCTGGCGCGGCCGGCGATTGTTGCAGGCGCATCGCTGGCCCTGATGGAAACCCTGGCCGATTTCGGCACCGTGTCCTACTTTTCGGTGAACACCTTCACCGCCGGCATCTATCGCGCCTGGTATTCGCTGGGGGATGCCGTGGCCGCGGCGCAGTTGTCGGCGGTGCTGCTGTCGTTCGTGGCGGTGCTGCTGTTTGTGGAACGCTGGAATCGCGGCCGCGCTGGTTTCTACAATGTGGCCTCACGCACCGTGGACAGGCCGTATGCCCTGGCCGGGTGGCGTGCCTGGCTGGTCAGTGTGTTGTGCGTGGTGCCTGTGGTCATGGGTTTCCTGCTGCCGCTGTTGATTCTTGCACGCGTTATCTGGCTGGAGCCGGAGCCGCTGTTTACCACGCGCTTTTTCGGGCTGGTGGGCAACAGCGTGACGCTGGCCGGCATCACCTCGGTAGCGGCCATCCTGCTGGCACTGCTGCTGGCCTATGCCGCGAGGCTGTCGCGCGCCCGGCCGGCTGTGGTGGCCAACCGCATTGCCGGGCTGGGGTATGCCATGCCCGGTGCCGTGATTGCCGTGGGCATCCTGGTGCCGGTGACGCGGCTGGATAACCTGATCGCCGACTGGGCCCAGGCCCATCTGGGCATCGAACTGGGCCTGCTGCTGACGGGCAGCATCGCGGCATTGATTTATGCCTACCTGGTGCGCTTTCTGGCAGTGGCCCTGCAGCCGGTGGAGGCGGGACTTTCCAAGATACGGCCAAGCATGGAGGACGCCGCACGCAGCCTCGGCTTGTCGCCTGCGCGCACGCTGTGGCGGGTGCATGTGCCGATGCTGGGCGGCAGCCTGCTGGCCGCGGGCCTGATGGTGTTCGTGGATGTGATGAAGGAGCTGCCGGCCACCTTTGCCATGCGCCCCTTCAATTTCGACACACTCGCGGTGCAGGCCTACAACATGGCCAAGGACGAGCGTCTTGCCGAAGCGGCGGCTGCCTCGCTGGTCATCGTCGGTGTCGGGCTGTTGCCCTTGCTGGTGCTGGCCTATTCGCTGTCACGCCGGCGTGCAGGGCATGCCGTCATGACCGAGCCGGTCGCCATGGCACCGGCCGGATAGTCGACACGGGGCAGGGTGGTTGACCCCCTTGTCAAAGGGGGCCGACTCGTGAGCGCAGCGAACGAGCGGGGGGATTTTCTCCCGCTGCGCTGATCTGTCCCTGCCTGCCATGCAACAACCGTGATCGGGACTGCCAAGATCTGACCCAATCGGGCATCCGCCTCGTTGGCCAAAATCCCCCCGCTCGGCCTGACGGCCGAGTCGGCCCCCTTGTGCGCCCAGCATGGGCGCATTCTTGCGGGTGCAAGTCCCGCCGTAAGTTGATCACAGCGAACGA
>CAIPGJ010000814.1 GCA_903864555.1 uncultured Pseudomonadota bacterium
ATGAAGAAGCGGGTGCGGTCAACTACTGCGACGGAGACTGGAGAAATTCAAAATCGGGCGGCTTGCGCCGCCCATGGAATCGTTTGCTCACTTGACACGGGCCGGCTAATGGGGGCCCCCTTTGACAAGGGGGTTGACACTGATCGGATCGCTGGCGTTGCTTCCCCGCAAATCGGCCAAGAGCCTTTGGCAGTGGGGCAAGCGCATGCCGACCTGGCTGTTCCGCAAGACCCGCGATTGACGGCCACGCCCGGGGCCAGTGATACTTCACGCCATCCCCCGTATATCCCATTCCTCACGGAGAGCCCGCATGCGAATTGTGCAACTGTCATTGTGTCTTCTCGCCCTCACACCATTGCTGGTTCAGGCTCAGGATCCCGCGGAGGCCTTCCCCAGCCGGCCGGTGCAGATCGTGGTGCCCTTCACGCCTGGCGGGGCCACAGACATCGAGGCCCGCGTGTATGCGCAAAAGCTCACCGAGGGCATGGGCAAATCCTTCGTCGTCGATTACAAGCCGGGCGCAGGCGGGTCCATCGGCACCGGGTTCGTCGCCAAGTCAGCGCCTGACGGCCATACGCTGCTCGTCATTTCCTCCAGCTTCACGGTCAACCCGGCCTTCTACAAGAATCTGCCCTACGATCCCATCAAGGACTTCGCGGCGGTCTCCCTGATGAGCAAGCGGGTCACCGTGCTGATCGCGCATCCTTCGTTTCCGGCCACGACGATCAGGGAGTACCTCGCCTATGCCAGGGCCAATCCCGGCAAGATCAACATGGCCGCAACCGGCGCCGGCAGCATCCAGCACCTGGCCGGTGCCTGGCTGCACAGCGTCACCAACACCCGGGTCACCTTCGTGCAGTACAAGGGGACATCCCCGCTGAACGTTGACCTGGTGTCGGGCAGGGTGGATGTCAACGCATCGCCTTTCGTCAATGTGATGCCGCTGGTCAAGGCGGGCAAGCTGAAGATCCTGGGCATCCTCAGCGACGAGGCCTCGCCGCTCATTCCCGGCGCGCAGGTGGCCGCAGAGCAGGGCGCCACGGGATACAGTTATTCCAGCTGGCTGGGCGTCATTGCCCCGCGCGCCACGCCAGTGGCGATCGTCAACAAGCTGAGTGCCGAACTGGGCAGGGCTGCCAGGGCGCCGGACGTGGTGCAGAAGTTCGCCCCCGAAGGCAGCACTATGGTGGGCAGCCCGCCCAAGGTGCTGCAGGATCTCATTGCGACCGAACTGGAGCGCTGGCGCAAGATCGTGCAGGACAACGACATCCGGCTGGAAGAATAGGGACGCAGGGCCCGAAGACATCGATCATCTGCCGGCCTATCCGGGGACGCTGCCGCGTGACGTCGTGGAGCGCACCCTTACCCTTGGTGCAGCCATTCTTCCGGCGGAGACAAAACGGCCTCATTTCGTTCCCTTTTCGGGTGTGATCGTTCCCAATATGAGAATGATCGCATCGACAAAGGCGGCTGGAAAGCCAGTTCAGCCTGCTCCCACCGCCCCCACGGGACTGGCCGACGTCCTGTTCACGCCGGTACAGCAGCGCGTCCTGGGCCTCTTGTTCGGCCAGCCCGAGCGCCGCTTCCAGAGTGCCGAATTGATTCGCCTGGTCGGGTCTGGCACGGGAGCCGCACACCGCTTGCTCACACGCCTCGCTGAAGCCGGGCTGGTGACTACCGAGCGCGTGGGCAACCAGAAGCACTACCAGGCCAATGCTGCTTCGCCGGTGTTCGCCGAACTGGCGGGCCTGGTGCGCAAGACGGTGGGTCTGGCTGCACCGGTGCAGGCGGCCCTGGCGCTGCTCGCCGGGAAGATCTCCGCGGCCTTCATCTATGGCTCCATCGCCAGCGGCAGCGACAAGGCGGCCAGCGACATTGACCTGATGGTGATCGCTAAGGACGGTAAAGACGGCCTTGAATACGGCACCGTCTACCAGGCGTTGCAGGACGCGGAAGCTGCTCTGGGGCGTACCATCAATCCCAACCTCATGAAACGCGCCGAATGGCAGCGCAAACGCACAGATGGGGACAGTTTCGCTGCGCGTATCGCGGCACAACCTCGCCTGTTCGTGCTCGGGTCGGATGATGAGCTCGCCTGAGCTGGAAAACCTGGTGAAGATCGGCAAGCTCAAGCGCGAGCCGCCTTCGCCGCGCTAATTGCAGGGCATGCTGGCCTCCGCGCTTGCGCGGCTGGCCGACGCAGGGCAATCCGGCCTCAGCTTCGACAGCCGTTTCGACCTGGCCTACAACGCTGCCCACGCACTGGCCCTGTATGCCCTGCGCCGGCAGGGTTTTCGCTCGGACAACCGCTATCTTGTGTTCCAGGCCCTGCCGCACACCGCCGGCCTGCCGCCTGAAACCTGGCGCGTCCTGGCGAAGGCGCATGAACGTCGCAACCTGGCCGAATATGAAGGGCATCTGGAGCGCGATGACCAGTTGCTGGCCGATGTGATCGCCGCGGCAACCAGGCTACGTGCCGTGGTGGAAGCTTTGAAGTGATCGCTGGATAAGGCAAGCGGGTCTTTTTGGCCCAGGTGTGTACAAGCAGTTCGTCGAGAACGATTCCTTCAAGCGTTTCGTCAGCGACATGGTGTACACACTGACCAATCGGCCCGGAACGGGCGGCGCCAATACATTGTTATCGTATTCCAGTACTGTTATTTATCATTATTAGTTCTCCAAGTATATTGTTATCAGTAATCTCGTGATAAAACATCCTTTCAAGCCACTGCATGGCTGCCCCGCCGTTTGCGGCTGCCTGCCCCTGGGCGGATAATCCCCCGCAATCCCACGCACAAACCGGAGCCCCTGATCGTGTTCAGCAATCGCGTGACTGACATTCTCGGCATCAGGTATCCCATCCTCGAAGGCGGCATGGCC
>CAIPGJ010000815.1 GCA_903864555.1 uncultured Pseudomonadota bacterium
CGCAGGGCGGCGTTGACGCCCATTTCGTGGGACAGGTAGACCATCTCGCGGGCGGCGGCCACGGTGAGCGGGGCGCAGGCAACGATCTCCTGCGCCAGGGCCATGGCGGCATCCATCAGCTTGTCGTGCGGCACCACTTCGTTGACGAAGCCGATCTCATAGGCGCGCTGTGCGGTGATCATGCGGCCGGTGAGCAGCAGTTCCATGGCATGGCGCTGCGACATCATGCGGGTCATGGGCGGGGCCCAGGGCATGCCGCGGCCGACCTTGCCTTCGGTGATGCCAAAGCGCGCCTTGTCGCTGGCCACGCACAGGTCGCAGGTCTGCACCAGCAGCCAGCCGCCGGCCAGGGCAAAGCCGTTCACCGCGGCGATCAGCGGCTTGGTGGTCTTCACTTCATTGAAGTTGCGCCCGGTGAGCACGCCCACCTGCTTCTCGGCGGCTTCCTTCAGGTCCATGCCGGCGCAGAAGGCCTTGTCGCCGGCGCCGGTGATGATGGCGACGCGCAGATTGGCGTCTGCCTCGAAGCGCTCCAGCGCGGCCACCAGCTGCTCACGCAGGGCGATGCTGATGGAGTTCAGGCGGTCGGGACGGTTGAGGGTGATGACGGCGACCTGGTCGCGCTCTTCGTAGATGATTTCGTTGGCCATGATGATCCTTGCGGGACGATAGTTGCAGATTTGGAAAGGGTACAGGGCGGCAACGGCCGCCTCGTGGGTAGTCGCAGTCCTGTCGTAGTCGTTTATTCGACCTTGACGCCGGTGGCCTGCACCACCTTCTGCCAGATGGGGATGTCCTCGCGGATGGAGGCGGCGAACTCCTCGGGGGTGGCGATGACCGGGTCGGCGCCGTCCTTCAGCAGGCGGTCGCGGATATCGGGCAGCTCGACGAAGCGGCGCAGGTCGGCGTTGATCTTGTTCACCACCGGGGTGGGGATGCCGGCCGGGCCGAGCAGCCCGTACCAGGAGCTCATCTGGAACCCGGGCAGGGATTCAGCCACGGTGGGCATGTCCGGCAACGTGGCCACACGCTTGGTGGTGGTGATGCCCAGGGCGCGGAGCTTCCCGGAACGCACATGCGGCAGCACCGAGGTGGTGGCGCCGATGTACACCTGGAACTGTCCGGCGATCAGGTCGGTGATGGCCTGCGCCGCGCCCTTGTAGGGCACGTGGACCATGTTGATCCCGGCGGTGACCTTGAGGCGTTCCCCGGCCAGGTGGCCGGTGCTGCCGTTGCCGGTGGAGCCGAAGGCGAGCTTGCCCGGATTGGCCTTGGCGTAGGCGACGAATTCCTTGACGTTGTTCACCGGCGTGCCCGTGGTCACCACCAGCAGGTTGGGCACCGAGCAGATCAGGCCCACGGCGGTGAAGTCCTTCACCGGATCAAAGGGCAGCTTGTACAGCGCCGGGTTGATCACATGCGGGATGGCGCCCATCGCCAGGGTATGGCCGTCGGGCGCGGACTTGGCCACCGCGGCCAACCCGACGATCATGTTGGCGCCGGGACGGTTCTCCACGATCACCTGCTGGTTCCAGAATTCGGTGAACTTCTGCGCCGTGAGCCGCGCCAGGATGTCGTTGAAGCCGCCCGGCGGGAAGGGCGAGACGATGGTCACCGTCTTGGTCGGAAAGGCCTGCGCCTGGGCGGTGAGCGGCGCGAGCAAGGCGGTGGATACCGCCAGGACGCCGGTCAGCAGTATGGGGGTGAACTTCATGACGCTCCTCCGTTTGGTGATGTCGCTCGCCATCCTCGACGGGATGGCTGAAGTGCGTATCTTAACCTGCGGGCGTACCCGGTTTTGCGTCCGCCAACTGGTGCCGGTGTGCGATCAGAACCCGCTTACCAGATAGACCACCGCGAGCACGATGACCAGCGTGCCGGCCAGCCGGCGCCGGCTGAAGGCTTCCTGGCGCAGCAGGCCGCTGACCAGCAGGGTGACCACGGGATAGCTGGCAACGATGGGTGACACCACGGCCACTGGCGTGGTGATCAGCGCGTCATACATCAGGCACAGGCCCGCGCCATTGAGCAGGCCGGTGCAGGCGAACCAGGCGACGCCCATGCGCGATGGCGGCGTGCGCTGCGGGCCATCCATGCGCCGGAAGCCCAGGACGGTGAGCGTGGACACGGCGTACCCGACCAGGCTGGCGGCAAAGGCGCTGGGCCACAGCACCAGCCCGAACTTGATCACTGCCTGCGCCAGGCCCCGCATCAGCGCACCACTCAGGGGCCACAGCAGCAGGCGGCCGGCTGCGCCCCTTGGCAGCCCGTTCCCTGTCCAGGTGATCAAGACGATGCCCAACACCACGCACAGGGTGACGAAGGCGGCCTTGGGCGGGATGGGTTCATCGAGCAGCAGCCATGCGGCGGCCAGCGCAAACAGTGGCGCCGTCCCCGAGATCAGCGACGCGGTCACCGTGGGGCCGAGGGTTTCATTGGAGCGGTAGGTAACCAGCGTCACCCCGCCGGGAAAGAACAGACCCACCAGCGCGAACACCACCAGCGCGCCGATGTGGAAGCCCTGCCAGTCGATGGTGAAGGGGGAGAGCAGCAGGAACAGCGCCAGAGATGTGGGCACCCCGATTGCTGCGCCGGCACGCGGGGGCAGGTGCCGCAGGCCCGCGCGCCCGGTGTTGAGCGCCAGGCCGAAACAGAGGGATGCCAGCGCGGCCTGGAGCAGGGCGGGGTTCAAGCGGCCCTGATCATGCAATGGATGGATGATATCAATTCAATCCCACTGCCATTAATCACGGTATAGAGGTTCGCAATATGATCATAATGGCATTCCGCATGGGTGTAAGGTGAACGGGCTCATGTTGGTCCGCAGGCCTTCGTCGTCCGTTCCGAGCGGAGAAAGGCAGTCCCTTCATACCCGGCGCGGGTGCCGCAGCTGGTTTGCCGGCAGGCCAGGTCCGGGTCTTCGATTTCGATGATGTTGCGTTTCAGGTTCAGGCGCAGGCGGCATTCTGCATGCTCGTCGTCGGCGGGATTGGGCACATAGGTGTAGGTATTGCCTGAGCGGCTGAGGTGGCCTGTGAGGTCGCAGGAATGACCATTGGTTTGCACCAGGCGGACCGAGAACGCGGTTCGCCCGCCAGATGCCGGCGTGAGGCTCAGGCAATCCTCGGTTTGCGTCGGGTCCCAGTCCTTGCGGTCGGGGTTGTAGACGGCATTGGGCCGGCGCAACACATAGTGGCCATGCGCGGTGTCCGTGACAGGTGCCGCTTCATGCCAGGCGGCCAACACCCGGATGCGTGCTGCATAGGTGGCCGTCAGGCAGGGCGTGTCCGTACAACGGCCGCGCACCGTGCGCAGCCAGCGCGACTGGTCCACGGCCAGCGGGGTGGTGTCGCGCG
>CAIPGJ010000816.1 GCA_903864555.1 uncultured Pseudomonadota bacterium
GAGCTTTTGCGAATACAGGCGCGACTCGAAATCCACGCCGCCACCGGGCGAGGTGGCAATGATCCAGCTGACCGGCCGGTTGGGCCAGTCACCGATGCCCTGGGCGAGGCCACTGGCGGAGGTCAGGCTTGCGGCGGCTGCGGTGAGTGCAGCGCAGGCGGTTCGACGTGACATGGTGCTAAATGACACAGGGCGAATGAGTGAACGCATCGGTACCCCTCCTTTTGCCTTTGGTTTTTCCCTGCGCCCGGCCGGACGCAGGGCTGGCGGGGATGATACCGCAGGGTGCTTGGCATCTGTGCCAGTGCCACGGGCGTGCGCTGGAATCGCCACCCCTGCCTTGCATCAAGCCCCTTTTCGGCTTCCTTTCCCTTGCTGATACAGTCGGTATTCAACTATCCACTCACGATCCTCATGGCCGCTACAGCGCGCGCGACGGGATGAGTGATACTAGCTGCAGCACCCGGTTGCCTTCTATAGGAAACGCCGCCAATTTGCGTAGGTAGAATGCGTTGCTGCAGTGCGCCCCTTTCGGAGCCAGCCTGAACTGCCATCGATTGCGACTGTCCTAACCTTTCAAGTTCCCACATGCTCAAATCCCTGCTTCAGTTCATCCTGGTTGCCACCATGGCCATCGTCGGCCTGGTGGGTCTGTTCATCGCCTGGTGGATCGCGGTGTTTGCCGTGGTGCTGGTGGGCGCGTGGGTGGCGTGGCGGCGTTTTTTCCCGCGCTCCCCTGCTGCACGACAGTCGGGCGAAGCCTCCGATCATGAACCGGTGGTGATCGAAGGCCAGTTCGAAGTGGAGCGGGAGGTCGGGACCGCTTCGCCGCCAGAAGCCGGACCGGGTGATGCCTCCGGGCGCGGCAGTTCGCCTCGCGCCATCGACGACCGAAGCTGAGCCAGATTCCCACTGATTCTTAAGGTATTTCCGAGTTTTTGAGCAGGGTATTTATGTTGTGATGCAGGTGGGGATCGCACTCCGGGGGGGATATACTGGGCCCCCTGCCGATTCAATTCGGGGAGCATATTTATGGACTGGAATTTCCTGTTTTTTGGCGTGTTTGACCTGCCCTGGTGGGGCTTTGTGCTGGTGGCCCTGGGGCTCACGCACATCACCATCAGTGCCGTCACGCTGTTCCTGCACCGTGCCCAGGCACACCGCGCCATGGAACTGCACGCCATACCGAGCCACTTTTTCCGCCTCTGGCTGTGGATGACCACGGGCATGGTGACGCGCGAATGGGTGGCGGTGCACCGCAAGCACCACGCCAAGTGCGAAACCGCCGAAGATCCGCACAGCCCGATGTTCTACGGCATCAACCAGGTGCTGTTCGGCGGCGTGCTGCTCTACGTCAAGGAAAAGAAGAACCCCGAGACCATCGAGCGCTACGGCTCGGGTACGCCCGATGACTGGCTCGAGCGCAATGTCTATTCGCGCTTCATGGTCCACGGCATCGTCACCATGGGCCTGATCAACGTGGTGCTGTTCGGCTTCATCCCGGGCCTGCTGATCCTGGGCACGCAGATCATCTGGATTCCCTTCTGGGCAGCCGGTGTCATCAACGGCGTGGGCCACTACTACGGCTATCGCAACCAGCACACGCCGGACACCAGCACCAACATCGTGCCGATCGGCATCCTCATCGGTGGCGAGGAACTGCACAACAACCACCACGCGCATGCTACCTCGGCGAAGTTCTCCAGCAAATGGTACGAGTTCGACATCGGCTGGGTGTACATCCAGATCCTGCAGGCCCTGGGCCTGTGCAAGGTGAAGCATGTGGCGCCGGTCCCGCGCATTGCCGATCCCAAGGCGTCGGTGGATGCCGGTTTGCTGGAGGCGGTGATCCGCAACCGCTACGACGTGCTGGCGCATTACGCGGTGTCGCTCAAGCAGGCCATGGGCGAGGAGTTGCAGCGGCTGCGCCAGAGCGCCCCGCTGGAGGCCGAGCGCCTGGATTCACTCAAATCCTCGCTGCGTCGCGACGAGTCGCTGCTCAGCCAGACCGAGCGCGAAGAGCTCGCCGTTGCACTGGCCCCGTCACCGACGCTGCAGAAGCTGGTAGCCATGCGCGGCGAGCTGACCGAGCTGTGGAGCCGCTCCATGGCTTCCAAGGAACAGCTGGTGGCGCAGTTGCAGGACTGGTGCCATCGTGCCGAGCAAAGCGGCATCGCGCCGCTGGCGCGTTTCTCCGAACGGCTGCGCTCCTACGCCTGATGGGTCGGTGTTACAGGCAAAAAGCCGGGCCATGCCCGGCTTTTTGTTTCAGGGCCTGGCCGTTGGTGTTAACCCCCTTGTCAAAGGGGGCCCTCATTTACGTCAATGAGGCGCGTGAGCGCGAGCGGGGGGATTTTGACCAACCGGGCTGGTTTCATTGGTTTTTCCGGCTCTGTATGAGCCCCGCACATGCTTATTGCCTTGTGGCGGGAATGGCGCGAGAAGAAGTTCGGGCATCGACCTGACCGTGACTGGCGTGATGCAAGACAGCGGGAGAAAATCCCCCGCTCGTTCGCTGCGCTCACCCCGCCACGAAACGGCGGGCCCCCTTTGACAAGGGGGTAAACCGCGCCGCGGCCATGTCTCCCCGGAATCCGGCCCACGCCGGAGCCGCCTCCAGCACTTTGCGAGATAATGTCTGGCTGCCATTGCACTATCCTGGAGAAACACCATGTCCACACGCCGCGGGGCCCGCGCTCTCACTGCCCTCACCGTCCTGACCGCCCTCGCCACCATGGCCGGGCCCGTCCTCGCGCAGAACTACCCCACCCGTCCGGTGCGCATCGTCACCGCCTTCCCGCCCGGCGGCCCGACCGACCTGCTCGCTCGCCCTGTCGGCGCCAAGCTGCAGGAAGCTTTGGGACAGCCTTTCATCGTCGATTACAAGCCCGGTGGCAATGCCGTGATCGGCACGGACTTCGTGGCCAAGTCGGCCCCCGACGGCTACACCCTGCTGCTGATCCCGCCCTCGCACACCACCAACCCGTCCACCCAGAAATCGCTGCCCTATGACACGCTGAAGGACTTCACCGGTGTCAGCGGCGTGGCCAACGGCCTGGTGGTGCTGATCACCCATCCCAAGCTGGCGGTGAACAGCGTGAAGGACATCATCGCCATGGCCAAGGCCAGCCCGGGCAAGCTGAACTACGCCTCCTCCGGCACCGGCGGCTCGCTGCACCTGGGCGGGGAATTGTTCAAGATGCTGGCCGGCATCGACATGGTGCATGTCGCCTACAAGGGCGCCGCGCCGGCGCTGCAGGATGTGGTCGCCGGCACTGCCGACCTGATGTTCATCTCGGTCGCTCCGGCAGTAGCCCAGATCAAATCGGGCAAGGTGCGCCTGATGGCGGTGGGCAGCCTGAAGCGCTCGGCCACCTATCCGGACATCCCCACGGTGGCCGAATCCGGACTGGCCAAATTCGAAGTCGGCTCCGACTATGGCCTGCTCGCCCCCGGCGCCACGCCGCGCCCGGTGATCACCCGCCTCAATGGCGCCATGGAAAAGCTGCTGGCCCTGCCCGACATCAAGCAGATCTTCAACAACATCGGCGTCGAGCCCTGGCACACCACCCCCGAGGCCCACAGCGCCTGGGTGCGGGACGAAGTGAACAAGTGGTCGGCCGTGGCAAAAGCCATCAAGTACGTGCCGGAATAAGCCGCAAGGGCAACGCGGCGCCCGGCAGCAGCCATGCACCGGGCGCACACTGGCAGCATCACCCACACAGCAGCACTCGAACCAACCGCATCAACCACAACAAGGGGGAGTACATGGGAGAGTCCGCACAGGACCAGGGAGACTCGGGCGAAACCTTTCGCTACCTGAGCCAGCGTGAAGTGCGTTTCCTGGACGCAGCCGTTGCCCGCCTCATACCGGCCGATGACCTCGGACCGGGTGCCAAAGAGGCCGGCGTCACCATCTTCATCGACCACCAGCTCGACACCGCCTACGGCAGTTTCGCGCGCGCCTATCGCCAGGGGCCATTCGCCGAGGGCACGCCGCAGCAGGGCTTCCAGTCGCCGCTGACGCCGAAGGAAATCTACCGCGAATCCATCCGCGAAATCGATGCCTTCTGCACCAAGCAGCACGGCAAGGCCTTCGCCAGCCTGCCCGCGGCGGAGCAGGATGCCCTGCTGAAACAGCTGGAGTCGGACAAGTTCGAGATGCAGTGCGTCGGATCGAAGACCTTCTTCGACCTGCTGCTGAAGAACACCTTCGAGGGTTTCTTCAGCGACCCCATCCACGGCGGCAACAAGGACAAGGTCGGCTGGCGTCTGATCTGCTTCCCCGGGGTCGCCTCTTCGTCCTACCCCAAGCTGATGCAGTTGCACAACCAGCCTTACAAGGTGCACCCGGTGAGCATTCTGGACATCACCCAGAAGGGCGCCAAGGTGGATGCACAGGGCTACGCCGTGCACCCGCCCATCCAGGACTGAGCGAACAAGAACCAAGGAGAGGATAACAACATGACAGCAACCAAACTCAAGCCCGTGGACGCCGTGGTCGTCGGTGTCGGTGTCGCCGGGTCCATCATCTGCAAGGAACTCGCCAACGCCGGCCTGCGCGTGATCGGCATCGAGCGCGGCCGCATGCTCGAATCGCGCAACGACTTCGCCATGCCCTACGCGCATGACGAACTACGCTACGAGGGCCACCGCAGCGACATCCTGCAGAACCTGGCGCGCGAGACGCTCACCTTCCGCAATGTGCCGAGCGAGACGGCCCTACCGATGCGCCTGCACGGCTCGTTCAAGATAGGCGAAGTGGTCGGCGGCGCCGGCATCCACTGGGGCGGCGTGTCACTGCGCTTTTTGCCCTGGGACTTCAAGACGCGCAGCGCCACCGAGGAACGCTATGGCAAGGAACAGTTCCCCGAGGACTGCACCAGCCAGGACTGGCCGATCACCTTCGACGAGATCGAGCCCTACTACGACCAGTACGAGAACATCTACGGCATCGGCGGCAAGGCCGGCAACCTGAACGGCGAAATCCAGAAGGGCGGCAACCCCTTCGAGGGCCCGCGCTCGCGCGAATTCCCCAATCCGCCCACCGAAGCGAATTACGCCGGCCAGCTGTTCGGTGACGCGGCCAAGTCCATGGGCTACATCCCCTGGTCCACGCCCACCGCGGGCATGACCCAGGCCTACACCAACACCTACCGCCTGCACCTGGGCGAGTGCGTGCGCGGCGGCTTCTGCACCGGCCACGGCTGCGCCATGGACGCCAAGGCCACCCCCATCACCACGGTGGTGCCTTCACTGGCCAAGCACGAGAACTTCGAGCTGCGCACGCTGTGCAACGTGATCCGCATCAACAAGGATTCCGACGGCAAGCGCGCCACCGGCGTCACCTACATCGACGCCCGCGGCCGCGAGATCGAGCAGCCGGCCGACATTGTGGTGATCACCTCCTACGCCTTCAACAACACGCGCCTGTTGCTGCTCTCGGGCATCGGCAAGCCCTACGACCCGGTGTCCGGCACCGGCGTGGTGGGCCGCAACTACGCCTACCAGACCTCCAGCCACACGCGCCTGTTCTTCGATGACAAGGTGTTCAACCCCTTCATGGGCGGCGCGGCGCTGGGCACGGCCATCGACGAGTTCAACGGCGACAACTTCGACCACTCCGGCCTCGGTTTCGTCGGCGGCGCCTTCATCAACTCCTATGGCGGCGGCGCGCCACCCATCCGCGTGCGCCCGGTCCCCGACGGCACACCGGCCTGGGGTTCGGAGTGGAAGAAGGCCGTCTCCAAGTATTACGTGCGCAACTTCAGCATCACCGCCCATGGCAGCTGCCAGAGCTACCGCACGCATTACCTGGACCTCGACCCGACCTACAAGGACGCCTACGGCCTGCCGCTGGTGCGCCTCACCTATGACTGGCACGACAACGAGAAGAAGATGTCGGCCTATCTCACCAAGAAGTCGGCCGAGATCGGCAAGCTGCTCAACCCCACCCACATGGCGGCGCATGCCGTGGGCGGCAAGTACAGCATCGTGCCCTACCAGAGCACCCACAACACCGGCGGCGTGGTGATGGGCGCGGACCCCGCCACCAGCGTGGTGAACAAGTACCTGCAGTGCTGGGACGTGCCCAATGTCTTCGTGGTGGGCGGCAGCGCCTTCCCGCAGAACGGCTCGGCCAACCCCACCGCCACCATCGGCGCACTGGCCTGCTGGGCCGCCGACGGCATCAAAGAGGAATACCTCAAGCGGCCCGGTCCGCTGGTGTAAGCCTGCCTGCAGTCAGTACACCCGAGCCCGCCCGCAAGGCGGGCTTTTTTTGAGGCTTCGCCGATTGGACGGGATGGCACTGGTTTGCCCCCTTGTCAAAGGCTCTTCGTCGATTTCCGGGGATTGCGAGGTTTACCCCCTTGTCAAAGGCTCTTCACCGATTTGCGGGGAAAGGTCTGGTATCTGCGAATCTGTCTGCAGTGCCTACCGAAACAATGGCCTCATATTGGGAAGCAGGGATAACTCACTACTGTCATCCCCGCGCAGGCGGGGATCCATGTTGACTGCCTTCGACACAATGGATTCCCGCCTGCGCGGGAATGACGCCGGAGAGGGATGGCTCTTACCAAACCAAAGGCAACAAGATGCAAGGCAAGAAAAAGCGCCTTCAAACGAGA
>CAIPGJ010000817.1 GCA_903864555.1 uncultured Pseudomonadota bacterium
CAACAACAGCCTGTGCGCCACAAGCCAAAAGGGTCAGGACAAAGAAACGGGTGGCGTAACCATTTGCGCTATGCCTGTCATGACCATGGCCAGGTGGTTCAAGAACCCGGTACTTTTAGGTCCTAAACCCAGCGTTTTGAGGGTTTAGAGGGGTGTTCTGGCGGGGATTGGCGTCCTGCCTGTTGGCGCCGACGTGAAATTGACCCTGTGCAGATCTTCTGTGACCCAGCGCGATCACCTTGAACCTGTTGCTGGGCTCGGGATAGCAGGCACCATGGGTGGGTCAGTTAAGTGTCAGCGCCTGGATCAAATCTGCGTCGGCCCCAATAGTGAGGTGCTGCTCGTGTGGACCGGGCGCTGCGACTGTGTGCGCTGGGTTTAGTCGGGGTTTTGTTGGGACAAATCCCAGGTTTTGGTAGAGCAGCTTGGCTTGGTCTGCGCCACTGGCAGTCAAAAGGATGGTGTTGTTCTGGAAATTGGCTCGGATGGATATTTTGACCTAACGGGGTGTGGCGAGCAGCCGACTCGAACCACGCGCCGTGTGAGCCTCAGACTTTGAATTCGCGCAGCACGCGGCCAGCATGGTGGTCGGTGCGGCAGCCGTCGAGCATGGCCAGTTCGCCGTTGACCATCACGTGCACAATGCCCCCGGGATACGCGCGCGGCTGGCTCACGGTGAAGCGGCTTTCGATCTGCTCGGGGTTGAACACCGTGACATCGGCCCAGTGGCCCACCTTCAAGCGGCCGCGGTCGCCCAGCCCCAGGCGCGATGCCGGCAGTGAGGTGATGCGCCGGATGGCCTCGGCCAGCGGCAGCACCTGACGGTCGCGCACATAGTGCTGCAGGAAACGAGCGGCCCAGCCGTAGCCGCTGAGCGAGAACAGCTGGTCGGCCAGCGCGCCGTCCGGGGCCAGCGCAGCCGTGTCGGATATGACGGAGCAGGCGCTGTCGCGCATGAACATCTCGATCTCGCTTTCGCTGAAGCTCTGCGTGGCCCACATCAGGCGCGGCGCGTCGTCGCCTTCCTCGATCAGCATGTCCATCGCCGCGTCGTATGGGTCCACGCCGCGCTGGCGGCCGATCTCGGCGAAGTCGTTGCCTATCAGTGCCCGGTTGGCGCGCGCGTTCAACAGCTTCACCTTGCTCCACTGAGCGGCCTTGACGATCAGCAGCATCGGCGCGGGGTTGTCCTTCACCTTCTGCCGGACAGCCGGGTCTTTCAGACGCTCCAGCGTGGCCCGTGTACCGCCTTCGCGTACCCACTTGGGCAGGATGGCGATTACGCTGGTGTTGTTCCAGTCGTGCGGTATGACGTCGAAGGCGATGTCCATGCCATGCCGGCGTGCGGCCGCAATCAGTTCGAGCGTGTGCTCCCCGGCATAGGCGGGGGCGCCGAACTTGGTCTGGATGTGCGAGATCTGCAGCCGCGCACCAGATTGCCGCGCGGCCGAGATCGCTTCACCAAAGCCGAGGTCGTAGTGACGGTCGCGATTGCGCACATGCGTCGAATAAAGCTTGCCGCGCTGGGCTGCTGCCTCGCACAGGGGCACTAAGTGCTCGGGCGACGAGAGGATGCCAGGCCAGTACTCCAGCCCGCTCGACAGCCCGGCTGCCCCCTCGTCCAGAGCCTCTTCCACGAGGCGCTTCATCCGGGCGATATCCTCCACCTCGCCGGCATGCAGCGCTTCTCCCAGCACCGCGCGGTGCACAGTACCATGCCCGACGAAGGCCGCCACATTGACCCCCAGCGGGCTGCCAGCCAGCACCTCGAGGTATTCACCGAAACTGCGCCACTGTCGGCCACGTGCGGCCTCTGGTCCCAGGCCGGCCGACATCTCACCCAGCTCGCCGGGCTGGCGCAGCGGTGCGCAGCTGACGCCGCACTGGCCCACCACCTCGGTCGTCACGCCCTGGTGCACCTGGCTCTGCGCGCGGCCGTCGACCACCAGTGTGAAGTCGGAATGGGTGTGCAGATCGATGAACCCAGGCGTCACCGCCAGCCCAGTCACGTCCAGCCTCTGTTGCGCCGTGGCAGCTGACAAGTCACCCATGGCCACCAGCCTGCGGTCGCGCACGCCTACGTCCTGCACAAGCGGCGGACCGCCGTCGCCATCAAAGACAGTGCCGCCGCTGAGGATGATGTCGAACATGTTGCGCCTCCGGATTACTTGCTCGGGCCGAAGATGAGGTTGGGCAGCCACACCACGAGCTGCGGGAAGGCGACAACGAACACCATGCCGACGATGTAGGCTAGGCAAAACGGAAGTACCGCCACCGATATCTGTTCTATGCTGGCCTTGGCAAGTTTGGCCCCAATGAACAGGTTGCCGCCCACCGGTGGTGTCAGGAAACCAATCTCGCAGGTGAGCACCGTGAAGATGCCGAAGGTGATCGGGTCGATGCCTGCTGAGACCGCAGCAGGCAGCAGCACCGGCGTGAACAGCACAATCTGGGCAAACGAGTCCATGAAGGTGCCGATCAGGATCAGAAAGGTGCCTACGACCAGCAGGAACAGCCACTTGTTCTTCCCGATCGGGCCCATGAACTCGATGGTTGCTTCGGGCAGGTTGTACAGGGCCAGCACCTGGCCGAACGCGGTGGTCGGCGTGATCAGAACGAGTAGCCCCGCGATCAGCGCCGTGAAGCGCAATGCCTCGACGATGGTATCCGTGCTGAGCTCCTTATAGACGAAGAGGCCGACGAACAGGGCATAAGCAACCGCCACGCCTGCCGCCTCGGTCGGCGTGAAGACGCCGGTATAAATGCCACCTAGGATGATCAGCGGCGCCCCCATGGCCCATTTGCCATCCCACATGGCCCGCAGCAGCGGGCCGACAGCGAATGGTTTTCCCCGACCGCCAAAATCGTTGCGCATGGCGATGTACCAAGCGGTCACGAGCAGTAGCGCGGTGACGACGATGCCGGGAATGATTCCCGCAAAGAACATGCGTGGAATCGAGACCTCTGCCACCAGCGCATAGATCACCATCAGGTTGCTGGGCGGGATCAGGCTGCCCAGCGCCCCAGCAGAGGCCGCCACGGCGCCGGCAAAGCGGCGGCTGTAGCCTTCTTTGAGCATGGTTGGAATGGTGACGCTGCCGACCGCTGCGGTGGTCGCGGGGCCCGATCCGTTGAGCGCCGCAAAAAAGGCGCAGGCGATCACCGTGACGAGGCCGAGACTGCCCTTGTAGGCGCCGACGAGGTTGGTTGCTATCCTAA
>CAIPGJ010000818.1 GCA_903864555.1 uncultured Pseudomonadota bacterium
CGCCGTGACCGGAACACAATGCGCCGCCCCGACCGAAGGCCCGCTGCTCGCGGCGCGCGGACTGGGTGTCGCCTATCCCAATGGCCACCGCGCGCTGCACCCAACGGATCTGCATGTGGCGCCGGGCGAGTTCCTGGTGCTGCTCGGCCCCTCGGGCGCGGGCAAATCCACGCTCATGCGCGCACTGAACGGCCTGGTGCCGCCCACCGAGGGCGAGGTCTGGTTGCAGGACGTGGGCGTGGCCCGCGACCGCGCGGCGCTGCGCCAGTTGCGCATGCGCGCGGCGATGGTGTTCCAGCAACATCAGCTGATCGGGCGGCTTAGCGCGCTCGACAATGTGCTCACCGGCAGGCTGGGATTCCACTCGGGCCTGCGCACGCTGCTGCCGTTTCCCCGCGAGGACCGACTGATCGCCCTGGAGGCGCTGGAGAGCGTCGGCCTGCTGGATTTCGCGCTGCGCCGCTGCGACCAGCTCTCCGGCGGCCAGCAGCAACGCGTGGGCATGGCGCGCGCCCTGGCGCAGCGGCCCCGGGTGGTGCTTGCCGACGAACCAGTGGCCAGCCTGGATCCGGCCACCGCACAGCGGGTGCTCGCATTGATCCACGACGTATGCCAGTCCGCCGGCATTGCCGCAGTGGTGAGCCTGCATCAGGTCGATCTCGCGCGCCGCTTTGCCGACCGGGTGATCGGCCTGGCGGCTGGGCGTGTGGTGTTCGATGACGCGCCCGGCGCGCTTGATGCCGGCGCGCTGGAGCGCATCTATGGCGGCGTTCCCGTGGCCGGACCACGGGAGATCGAGGCCGCCGACCTGCCCGATTCCCAGACCTTCCTTGCAGCCCAGGCGGCCTGTATCTGCCGTGCCGTGCCGTGCCCTTCCCTTCATTCTTCCACATGACGAGGTGAACCCATGAAACGCCGTACTTTTGCCGCCATGCTTGCGCTGTCGATGGCGCTGCCGCTGTCCGCCCTGGCACAGACCCGCGACCCCGCAAAGCTTCGCGTGGCCCTGCTGCCCGACGAGAACGCGTCGACCCTGATCCAGAACGCCCAGCCGCTCAAGGCCTATCTGGAGAAGACGCTGAAGAAGGAAATCGAGATCATCGTCACCACCGACTACTCCTCGATGATCGAGGCGATGCGCTTCGGGCGCATCGAGATCGGCTACTTCGGTCCGTTCTCCTATGTGCTCGCCAAATCGCGCGCGCCGGAGATCGAGGCATTCGCCGTGGGCGTCGAGAAGGGCTCACCCAGCTACCAGTCGATCCTGATCGCCACCGCGGGCGGCCCGGTGAAGACGCTGGCCGACGTGAAGGGCAAGCCCTTCGGCTTCGGCGACCAGGCCTCGACCTCCAGCCACCTCGCCCCGCGCGCCCACCTGCTGCGCAAGGGCGGGCTGGAGGGTGACAAGGACTACAAGGTGGTCCATCTGGGCACCCACGACGCCGTGGCACGCGCAGTGCAGGCGGGGCAGATTCCGGCCGGCGCCCTGTCCGAACCGATCTTCCGCACGCTGATCGAGCGCAAGACCATCGATTCGGCGAAAGTGGTGAAGATCGACCTGACCGCGGACATTCCCAACTATCCGATCACCATGCAGGGCAATCTTGCGCCGCAACTCAAGCAGGCGATACGCGATGCCTTCCTCACCATCAATGACAAGGAAGTGCTCAAGTCATTCCGCGTGGATGCCTTCGCGCCCACCAATGACAAGGCCTATGACATCCTGCGTGACACGGCCCAGGTCCTGAAGATGGATCTGGCGAAAATGAAGTGATGTCTGCCGCCGCACGGCATGAAGCGATCCTCGTGGCGGCACGCCGCGAGGGCCTGGGCCACACCCGCCTGATTGCGTTGATTGCCGCAGCCTGCGTGGCCTCGCTCGCGATCACCGGCTTCTTCGACGCGCAGCGCTTCATCGAAGGGGGCCCGGCGATCGCCCAGCTCACCTCGGAAATGGTACCGCCGGATTTCACCCGCTGGCGCGCCTGGATGAAACCGCTGCTCGACACGCTGGCGATGTCGATTGCCGGCACATCGCTCGCGGTGGTGCTGTCGCTGCCGCTGGCACTGCTGGCAGCGCCGAACACCTCGCCCGCACCCGCCGTGTACCGCGTATGTCGCACCGCACTGGCCGCAATGCGCTCGGTGCCAGAACTCATCTTCGGCGTGCTGTTCGTCGCGGCTGTCGGCTTTGGCGCACTGCCCGGCGTGCTGGCGCTGGCGCTGCACTCCACCGGCATGGTTGCCAAGTTCTATGCCGAGGCGATAGAACATGTGGATCCGAAACCGCTGGAGGCTGCGGCAGCAGCAGGCGCAAGCCGCTTTCAAGTCATCACCCATGCGGTCCTGCCGCAGGTGCTGCCGCAACTGGCCGACATCACCATCTATCGCTGGGAATACCACTTCCGCGCCTCGGCGGTGCTGGGCATCGTGGGTGCCGGCGGCATCGGCTTCGAGCTGATGGCAGCGCTGCGCCTGATCCGTTATGACCAGGTGGCGGCGATCCTGCTCACCATCCTCGCCTGCGTCGTGGTGGTGGACGCACTCGGCGCGTTCCTGCGCCAGAAGCTCAAGTAGACGGTCCTGGGGCTACCAGCCGCCGCAGGGCTCGCCCCCTTGTACAGGCCGCCAACAGGGGCGAATCGGAATTACAGCCTGCGCCGGACTGTAGCACTCCTGTGCTACACTGGTTCGGTGTAAGGAGCGGCCATGTCCACCACCACCATCCGCCTGCCACAGCATCTCAAGGAGCGCGTCGCCCGGGCCGCCGAGCGCACGGGCACCACGGCGCACAGCTTCATACTCTCCGCCATCGCCGAGAAAGCAGAACAGGAAGAACAGCGCGAAGCCTTCCATGCGCTGGCCGAGGATCGCTACCAGAAAATTGCAGCCACGGGCAAGACCATCCCGTGGGAAGACATGCGCCGATATCTCGAAGGCCGCCTTGCAGGCCAGACACCGGCCCGACCCAAGGCCCGCAAGCCGTCACGCTGACCGTGACGCGCATCGAACTTGCACCCGGCGCTGGCGAGGATCTGGAAGGAATTCTGGATCACCTCATGCAGCATGAGGTGGCCAACGCCGCCACCCGGGTGGGCGACATCATCCAGGCCATAGCCGTGCTCGAACGCAACCCGATGATCGGACGTCCCGTGCGTAGTGGGCTGCGCGAACTGGTGATCGGACAGCGCACCCGTGGCTATGTGGCGCTGTATCGGCATGTCCCGGAACTGGACACGGTTTATGTGCTGGCCATCCGCGGGCAAAAGGAAGCAGGTTATTCGGAGAAACCAGAATGAAACTCTACTCATGGAACGTGAACGGCATCCGCGCGGTGCTGAAGAAAGCCACCTTCCAGCAGTTCATGGCGGATCACCAGCCGGACGTGCTGTGCCTGCAGGAAACCAAGGCCGAGCGGAGCCAGGTGGAGATCGACCTGCCCGGATACCACGAGTACTGGAACTCGGCGGTGAAGAAGGGCTATTCGGGCACCGCCATCTTCTCGAAGAAGGAACCGCTGAAGGTCACCAACGGCTTTCCACACGCGTTCGCCAAGCGCTATCGCTTCGCCGACGAACTGGAGCGCGATAGCGCCGACGAGGGCCGCGTCATCACTGCGGAGTTCGAAAAAATCCATGTCGTCACGGTGTACACCCCCAACGCCAAGGAAGATCTGTCGCGCCTCAAGTTGCGCCATGAGCACTGGGATCCGGCATTCCTCGCTTACTGCCAGCTGCTGGAAGCCACCAAGCCGGTGATCTTTTGCGGTGACCTCAACGTGGCGCACACCGAACTGGACCTGGCCAACCCCAGGCCCAACCGCGGCAAGAAGGGTTTCACCGACGAGGAACGCGCGGGCTTCCAGGCCTTCGTCGATGCCGGCTTCGTCGACAGCTTCCGCCTTTTCACCCAGGGCAACGGGCATTACAGCTGGTGGAGCCACTTCGCCAAGTCGCGTGACCGGAACATCGGCTGGAGAATCGATTACGTGCTGGTATCGGAAGCGCTGAAAAAATCCGTCAAGACCGCACAGATCCACGCCGACGTGCTGGGCAGCGACCACTGCCCGGTGAGCATCATGCTGAAGTAAGCACTATCAACACCGCTCCTGGGCACCCATGCCCCGTAGAATCGGCACATCGCCTGCATCCCTGCGCTGCCTGTACGATTGCTATCAGCGCTGCAACCGCATACACCCATGAAGGGGCCTCTCAAACATGTCTGAAAACCTGTCCGAACCCATCTCTGAACTGAGGCGACGCATCCTGGAAGTGCTCCAGGCCAATGAAGAAGTGTCCTTCGCCCAGCTCGCCGGGCTGCCCGGCTTCGCCGGCGACAAGAACCTGGTGGCCCCGGACTTCGCCAACCTCGTCATCTGGAGCGGTCTCTCGGCCGAGGCGGTGGACGAAATGGAAGACCTGGAAAAAAGCGAAGTCATCCGCCTCTCCCGCACCGACGCCGACCGCTACACCCTGGACGGCTACACCCCCGTCCTGCCGGTAGCACAGCGCATCTCCAAGTTCCGCACCCCGCACTGGCTGCCGGTGCTGATCAGCCTGTGGAAGCTGCCTGGGGCGAAGGACTGAAGGGTCGTTGCGTCTTCGGACATCTGCAACCGTTCAGCGAAGCAGTGGTGTCAACCCCCTTGTCAAAGGTTCTTCACCGATTTCCGGGAACGAGAGCGCGGCAGGACTGTCGGTGTAAACCCCCTTGTCAAAGGCTCTTCACCGATTTCCGGGGAGCTCATTTTTTCTCCCAAGCCGACAATCGCACCTGCCTTGCCCCCCTGAA
>CAIPGJ010000819.1 GCA_903864555.1 uncultured Pseudomonadota bacterium
CGCCTTCTCGTAACCATGACCCACCTCCAGTTTCATTGGACACCTTAACAAAATGTCCACGAAACCGGCAGCAGCCCATGTCTACGCAACGGCTTTGGAGGCGGGTAGGTCTTCTCGCGTGGCACTCTGGGCCAAATCCCGTCTGGGCAAGATCGGAAATAGCCCAGGTAAGGACCGGCACCACCCCTGAAGGTCCGACACCGTACACAGCCTGTCGATCCCCGTTGGGGTCTCGCGACTCCCCAATGGCCTGCCGCCCAATCTAATCCATAACGGACTTCCAAAATGACAACGCTGACTCCCATAAAACAGACCGCACCTTCCGCACTTACTGACCTAGAGGCACTACGCTTACCTGCGAATTACGGGGTAACCCTGGGCGTGAAAAAGCTGCTCACCACGGTGTCGGTAAGCAAGCCGAAAAAGCCGCAGTTCTTCCGCACCCACTCAGCCGACAGCATGACCTTCACCGCCATGTTTCTCGAGCAGAAGGAGGCCCGCGAGAGCTACGTGGTGCTGCCCAATGTTGCACAGGAGATCAGCGAACTGGTCCGTCCGGTGATGCTGCACGCGGCCATCGACCGCCAGAACAATGTCTTCCTGATCCCTGTGCCGCTGCCGGGCGAGGCGGGCACGCGCAATCCCTGGCATGAGTCTCTGGCGCAGGCGGTGGAACTCGCCAAATTTAAATGGCTGCGCCTCACTGCCAACATGCACACCGGAAGTTACGACGTGTTTGAGGCGACAGGCGCACTACCCGATCCAGAATGGCCGCCACACGGCATCGATGCTCTAGTCGAAGTGGCCTTCCGCGGGAAGATCATCACCAGCCTTGAACACCCGGTTGTGCAGTCGCTGCTGGGGAGGGTCTGATGGATGCACCTAATTTTACTGACGGCGTCTATCTGGTGGACTTCGAGTTCCATCCGTCTCGCGGCCGCGAAGGCAATCCGCCCGTGCCCGTGTGCATGGTGGTGCGGGAGTGGCCCTCCGGCAGCACCAGCCGCTACTGGCAAGACGATCTGAAGGCGATGGCCACTGCACCCTTCCCCACGGGCGACAAGGCACTGTGCGTCGCCTTTTACGCCTCTGCCGAGATGGATTGCTTCAGCGTGCTGGGCTGGGCGCTACCGGACCATGTGCTCGACCTCTTCGCCGAGTTCCGCTGCCTGACCAATGGGCTACGCCTCGCCCACGGCAGCGGGCTGCTAGGCGCGCTGATGCACTTTGGCTTGCCCACCATTGGCGGCGAGCAGAAGGATGCCATGCGGGATCTGGTCCTCACCGGCGGCCCGTGGAGCCCGGCGGAGCAATTAGCCATCCTCGACTACTGTGAATCGGACGTGGTGGCGCTGGCCGAACTGCTCTCGACGATGCAGGACCAGATTGATTGGCCTCGTGCGCTCCTCCGGGGCCGCTATATGAAGGCCGTTTCGCGCATCCAGTTGAACGGCACCCCTTTGGACGCTGAAACCTTGCTGCTCACTATGACCCACTGGGATGCCATACAAGATCTGCTGATTGCCGAAATCGACCAGTATTACGGGGTGTACGAGGGGCGGAGTTTCAAGGCCAGAGCATGGGAGGGGTATCTGATGACCAACGGCATCCCGTGGCCCCGCTTAGAAAGTGGCCGGCTCGACATGCGCGATGCCACATTTCGGGAAATGGCCCGGATTTACCTTCAGGTGGCTCCGATCCGCGAGTTGCGCTCGACACTCTCGGAAATGCGCCTGTCCAGCTTGCAGGTGGGGGATGACGGCCGCAACCGCTGTCTGCTGTCTCCTTTTCGCGCGCGCACTGGCCGCAATCAACCATCCAACGCCCGGTTCATATTCGGCCCTTCGGTCTGGTTGCGTGGTTTGATAAAACCCCGGCCCGGCTGGGGCCTTGCTTATGTTGACTGGAGTCAGCAGGAATTTGGAATCGCCGCCGCCTTGTCGGGTGACCCTGCCATGCAGGAGGCCTACCGTAGCGGCGATCCTTACCTTGCGTTCGCCATACAGGCCGGGTCGGTGCCGGCAACGGCCAACAAGAAAACTCACGAGGCCGAGCGAGAGCAGTTCAAGGCGTGTGTTCTAGCGGTGCAGTACGGCATGGGAGAGGAAAGCCTGGCAGCACGCATCAACCAGCCCGTGGCCCGCGCACGGCAACTCCTGGCACTGCACCGGCAAACCTATCGCCAGTTCTGGAAATGGTCAGACAGCGCGGTCGATGAGGCGGTACTCGGTGGCAGGCTCTGGGCCGGGTTTGGCTGGCAGATCCATACCCGCGAAGAGATTAATGATCGCAGCTTGCGAAACTTCCCGATGCAGGCCAATGGGGCCGAGATGCTTCGTATCGCCTGCATCCTGCTAACCGAAGCAGGTATCCGGGTATGCGCCCCCGTGCACGATGCTCTCCTGATCGAGGCCCCACTGGAGGAACTAGACGGAGCCATCGCCGCCACACAAGCCTTAATGAGAAAGGCCAGCGAAATTGTGCTGGACGGGTTTGAACTGGGTAGTGACGTGAAAGCATTCCGCTATCCCGAGCGATACATGGATAAGCGCGGCCAGGTGATGTGGGACACCGTCATGAAA
>CAIPGJ010000820.1 GCA_903864555.1 uncultured Pseudomonadota bacterium
CGGTCATTACCGGGTGCCGGTAGTCGATTTCAAGGCCCAGGCCATTTATACAAACAATCCCTATGCCGGTTCATTCCGCGGCTATGGCAATGTTCAGACAACCTTTGCCACGGCGCAGCAAATGGACATGCTGGCCGAACGCCTGCGGCACGGTGAACTCGATCTGGTGCTGGGGCGCGTGCGCCCCGACACGGCGCTCGATGGCTTGCAGCTGCATCCGTTGGTGCAGGAGGAATTTGCGGCCGTGTGTGGCAGTGACCATCCCCTGGCCCGTCGCCGGCGCCTGCGGTTCGACGAGGTGGTGGACCACCCTTGGGTGTTGCCGCCCGGGGCCGTGCTGGTCCGCCAGGGGTTTGACACTGTCTTTGCGCGGGAATGCGGCCGTGCCCCGATCCGGGTCATCGAGTCGGTGTCGCTCGTCACCAATCTGTACCTGCTTCGGTCTGCGGCCCTGTTGGGGATCATGCCGGTGCCGGTGGCGGGCGACCTGCAGGCGGCAGGTCTGCTGCGCCGTTTGCCTTTGCCGCTGGGCGGCATTGTCGGACCAGTCGTGTTGCTGGTGCGTCAGGGCGGCATCCTGAGCCGCGCTGCCGAATGTGTGGCGCAGGCCCTGATCGACTCCGCGGGTGTGGCGTCGTCGGTCTGGATCGCGCCGCGAAAAAAAGCATCACCGCATCAGAAAATCTGATGCGCCGGAATGCGCCGGAGTCGATACGATCTGGAATCTGAACAGAAGAGGTCCCCCATGACATACCACCTGGCCGCAGTCGGCCGCCGTCAGATCCTTCAGGCCGGCGTGGCCGCGCTCTGCGTCAACGCCATGGCGCCGCTGCTTGCGCAGGACCGGCCGCCGCTGCGTATCCTGGTCGGGTTCCCGCCGGGTGGTTCGGCCGATGTGGTGGCGCGGGCGATCGGTGAGGCCATGCGTGAGGATCTGGGTAGTGTGATCGTCGAGAACAAGCCCGGCGCGGCCGGGCGCATCGCGATCGGCATGGTCAAGAGCGCCAAGCCGGACGGCCAGACGGTGATCATAGTGCCGTCGCCGCCGATGGTGCTGTTTCCGCACCTGTTCAAGAAGCTGGACTACGATCCAGTCAAGGACTTCACACCCATCAGCCAGCTAGCGCTGGTGCAGTTTGGCATCACTGCCGGGCCTGCCAGCGGCGTCAAGAACATGGCCGAAATGATCGCCAAGATCAAGGCAGATCCCAAGGGCGCCACCTTCGCGTCCCCCGGCGAAGGCAGCGCCGCCCATCTGCTGGGCACCCTGCTGGGCCAGATGACTGGCAGCACGCTGACCCACGTGCCGTTTTCGGGCGGGGCGCCTGCCAACGCCGCACTGCTCGGGGGCCATGTGGCCTACAAGATCGACGCCGTCTCCGAGTCCACTGAGTTCCATCGGGCCGGCAAGGCCACCATCATTGCCGTGGCCGGGCCCAGACGCGATGCGCAGGTTCCCGAGGTTCCGACTCTGAAAGAGTCGGGCATCAATATTGACGCATCGGCCTGGTTCGGCATGTATGCGCCCGCCGGCCTGCCGCGCGATGTCCAGGTGCGTTTGCAGAATGCCGCAATGAAGGCGGTCAAGCGACCCGATGTGGCGGAACGCCTGTTGAAGCTGGGATTCGACCCGGTGGGATCGACGGCCATCGACCTCACTGCAGTCCAGAAGACAGATTTCGCCAACTGGGAGCGGCCAGCCAAGGCGACCGGCCTGAGCCTGGACTGACCTATCGCGTCAGGGTGCGGACTTGTCGCCCTTGAACATCGCCAGGTAGGGCACCAACTCTCACACAAACTAAAGTTGGGTCTTACGCACATTGTGTGACGGTCCTGATCAGTTCGGGTGCAGGACCCGCACACGCAGCAGGTCAAGACCAGCGCGCCCATACATCTGTCGCTTCAGGAA
>CAIPGJ010000821.1 GCA_903864555.1 uncultured Pseudomonadota bacterium
CTGGCGGCGCCGCCCCCAGTGGCGGTGGAAACAGTTGGGCTGCAAGGCGTGCAACGCGTGGTATTCCTCCCAGACCGTGCTCAGGTCCCGGTCCTTGAGCACGATCATGAAATCCCAGTGGTACTGATGACAGCGCTGCATCACCGGCCCGTTGGCGTAGAGGCCGTCGAGCAACAGCAGGATCGGTAGCCGCGGGAACAGCGCCTTGATCCGCCCGCAGAATCGTGCGACATAATGCACCTCTGTGCTAGAGCCCAGGTAGGCTCAAGGTTTTGGGATCGTAACTACTCGCCCCCCTAACCGCTGCTCCTCCACGAGACTGGGCTTGAGCCCTTGACAGCATAGAGCGCGGTCCCTATGGTGTTGATCCGAGAGCTTGATGGGGATCGACACCGATGGGCAGCTATTTTGGATCGAAGGCGACCTCTGGTTTGTGCCAGGCGATCATCGCCCTGATGCCGCCGCACGACACCTATATCGAGACCCATCTGGGGGGCGGGGCGATCATGCAGCGCAAGCCGCCGGCGCTGCGCAACATCGGCATCGACCGCGATGCCCGTGCCCTGAAGCGGTTGCGCTGCGACTATCCGGTGGAGAAGGTCCACGGCTGTGCCCACCGGTTCCTGGGCGCGTATCCGTTCACGGGCCGTGAGCTGCTCTACTGCGACCCGCCCTACCTGTTGCACACCCGCACCTCGGGGCGGCGCTACCGCTACGACTACGAGGAGCAGGACCACGTCGAGCTGTTGGCGTTGCTCAACGCGGTGCCCTGCCCGGTCATCCTCTCCGGCTACCCCGCGGCCCTGTATGACGAGCAACTGGCCGACTGGCGCACGCTGGAGGTCCAGGTGATGAACCAGGCGGGGGTGCGTACCGAGAAGCTGTGGCTGAACTTCACCCCCGATCGGCTGCACTGGGCGCGCTATGCGGGCAAGAACTTCACCGACCGCCAGCGTATCAAGCGCAAGGCCGAGAGCTGGGCCAGTCGCTACCAGGCCATGCCCCGGGCGGAGCGGCTCGCGGTGCTGGCCGGGCTGATGGCCGTCGAGGCCGAGGACGCCTAGGCAACGGGCCGCAGCCGACCATGGCCAGCGTCAACAAGGCCTCCCTGCGCGAGGAATTCGCCGCCCTGAAGGGCCAGTTCGAGCGTCTGTGCGCCGAGGGTCAGGTGACGGGGGAGACCCACGCCCTGGTCCAGGCCCTACTGATGTTGTTCGAGCTGCTCATGGCGGTGTTCCTGGAAAAGCACACCCCGAAGAGCAGCCGCAACTCCAGCCTGCCGCCCTCGCAGACGGGCAAGGAAGACGACACCGCCACCCGGCCCGGCACCCAGGCCAAGGGCCAGGGGCACGCGCACAGCCGCAGCGGCAACACCCGCACGGTCGAGACCGTCACGATCCTGCCGGTCGATGCTTGCGCCCACTGTGGCGCCGAGCTCAGCGACCTGCCCCCCAAGGGCCACGAGCGACGCACCCGCATCGACATCATCTTCGAGACGGAGCTCAGCCACCTCGACGCCGAGGTCAAGGACTGTCCCCACTGCCACACGCAGACCAAGGCGGCGTTCCCTTCCGAGTTCTCCGGTCCGGTGCAATACGGCCCCGGCATCCGCGCCTATGTGCTGAACCTGCTGGTGGCGCAGATGGTCTCGCTCAAGCGGGTGCAGCAATCCATCCACACCCTGATTGGTCGGCTCCTGTCCGAGGCCACCCTGCTCAACTACCTCATGCAGCTCCATCTTGCCTTGGAGGTCTGGGAGCAGGCGGCCATCGCGCAGTTGCTCTCGCAGCCCGCGCTGCATGTGGACGAGACCTCCCTGCGGGTCGATCGCAAAAACTATTGGATCCACGTCTACTCGGCCGGGGACACCACCCTCAAGCGCCTCCATCCCAAGCGGGGGCGCCAAGCCATTGAGGCCATCGGCATCATCCCCCGCTATAAAGGCACTGCCATCCATGACTGCTGGGCCTCCTATCTCGCCTACGATCACTTCGACCACGGCCTGTGCGGCTCGCATCTGCTGCGTGAGCTGACCTTCGTGGTCGAGACCAACGCTTACCGCTGGGCGGCGAACATGAAACGCCTGCTCAAGCAGACCTGCGTGTGCGTGGCCAAAAGCCCCAGCAAGTGCCTGTCCGATCCCGATTACAAGAACCTGCGCAAACGCTACCGCAACATCCTGACCCGCGGCGAGAAGGAACTCCCGCCCATCCCCGCCCGCCAAAACGGCAAGCGTGGCCGGGTAGCCAAGTCCGACGCCCACAACCTCTGGGAGCGGTTCAAGCGCTACGAGCACTCAATCCTGCTGTTCGCCAAGCTGCCCCACGTGCCCTTCACCAACAACCGCGCCGAGCGCGACCTGCGCATGAGCAAGGTCAAGCAGAAGGTCTCCGGCTGCTTCCGCACCCGTCAGTACGCCGAGGCCTACTGCCGCATCTCCAGCTACCTTCAGACCATGGCATACCGCGGCTACAACCCCTTGGTCGCCATCCAGATGGCCCTCTCCGGTGAGCTATATTCCCAGGGGGGCGAGTAGTTACTCCCCAAGTTTGCTAAATTCGCGGCAGTAGAGCGTCGCGAAAACGCGCACGCGGACGTCA
>CAIPGJ010000822.1 GCA_903864555.1 uncultured Pseudomonadota bacterium
GCAGATGAAACCACGACTTCATCCAGGCGCCGAACGCCAACCATGGCTGCCGGTTTTGACCGCGCAAGCCTTTGATGATCAAGGTGATGGCGCAACCGGCCAACAGCAACGCCAGCAAACCAGGAAATGCCGAGGGCCCGATGTTTTGCCCAGGGATGTTGGGAAAACTGGAAACGTTGAACAGAATCGCCAGTGCCAGCGCCAGCAAGGCGGCCCCACTGATGGCGTCATTGAATTTCATGGCATGCTCTGAGGGTTGCGCACAGAACGAAGCCCCTGGAGAGGGGCTTCGTTTGTTGGGTTTGCAAGAAAGTTACTTGGCCAGGCCGAGGGATTTCATGACGTTGCCCATGTCGGCATCGCCCTTGGCCATGAACTGCTCAAAGCCTTTGCTGTCGGCGTAGATGGTGCCAAAGCCGCGTTGCTGCATAAAGCCTTGGAACTCTTGGCCGTCATAGATCTTTTTGATGGCCGCGCCCAGCTTGGCTTGAATGTCCGCAGGCAAGCCCTTGGGCGCGGCAATGCCACGCCAGGCACCAATCGACCAGTTGCTGCCGGTGGCCGCTTTCAGGGTCGGTGCATTCGGGAACAGGGCCGAGGGCTGGCTGGCCATCACCGCCAGAGGGCGGGCTTTGCCGGCATCAATCAAGGCGCGCGCTTCAGGCAGCGAGCAGGTGACGAACTCGATGCCGCCAGCGGCCAAGTCGTTCATCGCCGGGGCTGCACCGTTGGACGGCACCCAGGGCACGGCAGAGGTGGGGATCTTCAGATCGTTCAGCATGCCCGCCAGCGCCAAATGCCAGATGCCGCCTTGGCCGGTGCCCGAGGCTTTGAATTTGCCGGGGTTGGCTTTGATGGCGGTGACCAAGTCGCCCAGGTTTTTGTAGGGCGAATCGGCGCGCACGGTGACACCGGCCGGGTCGATGTTCATCAAGGCAATCGGTGTGTAGTCGGTGGGCGAGAGCTGGGTCAAACCGGCCCAGTGCATCATGGAAATTTCCACCGTGATCATGCCAATCGTGTAGCCGTCGGCCGGTGCGGTGGCAATCGCCGAGTGGCCCACCACGCCATTGCCGCCGGTGCGGTTGACCACGTTCACCGGTTGGCCCATTTCTTTTTCCAGCAAGGCCGCCACGATGCGGGCGGTGGCATCGGTGCCGCCACCTGCGCCCCACGGCACGATCATGGTCAGCGGACGGCTGGGATAGCTTTGCGCCAGGGCGCTGCCACACAGGGTCAGGGCGGCTGCGGCGCAGGTCAGCGTCTTGAGCAGGTTACGGCGAATCGTCATGCTTGTCTCCTTCTGGGTATGGATGAAAAAGGGGGGCGCAGAGGCCCCACCTCGACCCTCATTTGAAGGCGAGAGCCACCGGTCTGTGGGTAATGCGCGCGACATCGGCGCATCAGGATTACCCCATGCGCGGCTTGACAGCGGCGGGATTAAACGCCGCGCTGCAACGCGTGCGCCACTTGCGCCCGGCTGGGGCAGCCCAGCCGCCCGCCAAACTGGGTGCATTTCAAGGAGGCGGCCATGCAGGCAAAGCGGGCGGCGGCGGCCATGTCCTGCCCCTCCAGCAGCGCCAGGGCCAGCGCGCCGTGAAACACGTCGCCCGCCGCCAGCGTGTCCACCACCGTCACCTGCGGTGCCGGGGCGTGGACGATGCGGCCGCCCTCCACCCAAAAATAACCGTCTGGCCCGCAACTGGCCCCCACATGCCGGCTGTGGCCGCGCGCCGCCACGGCCAGCAAGGCCTCGTGCACATCGATCAGGCCGGTGTACACGCGCAGCCCCGCGTCAGAAAACACGGCGTAGTCGGCCAGCGGCATCAGCCGCGCCAGCACGTCTTGCGGTGCCACGTCGCCGTCCACCATGGTGGCCACGCCTTGCGCCCGCGCCGCTTGCAAAGCGGTTTGCGCGCCTTCGGGCCAACGCACATCGCAGTGCAGCAGGTCGGCCTGCGCCAATTCGTGCAGCGGCAACCAGTGCGCAGACGCGTCCACTTGCGGGTCATGAAACGGCACGACCAGGCGCTGGCCTTGCGCGTCCACAATCACCGCCGCGTGAGAGGAACGCGCCCCCGCCACCGTGTGCAGGCCGCGGGTGTCCAGCCCCTCGGCGGCCAGGGCTTGGCGCATGGCATCGGCCTCTGCGTCTTGCCCCACGCGGGCCCAGACCTGGGCTTGACCGCCCAGTTTTTGAAACGCACAGGCCGCCGAAATCGCCATGCCATCGACCACGGTGCAACGGTTGCGCGCCATCACCTTGGCGGGGGGCGCTTCGATCTGTTCGACCTGAAAAATCGCCGTGGTGCAAATCGCACCCAGGGCCACCATGCGCGGGGTCGTGCTCATGTGCACAGGCGCGTCAGGGCGCGGCAAACGCGCGGGCTTGCTGCGCCAAGGCGGTGATGCCGGCCCAGTCGCGGTCTTTCAAGCGCTCGGGCGGCACAACCCAGGAGCCGCCCACGGTGCAGCAGTTGGGCAAGGCCAAATACGCCGGGATGTCGGGCGGTCGGATGCCGCCGGTCGGGCAAAACA
>CAIPGJ010000823.1 GCA_903864555.1 uncultured Pseudomonadota bacterium
GGCAGGGCGCTAGAAAACATCCAAGGCATCTACCTGGTAGCAACTGGTGCAATTCAAGCGCAGCGGTATAAAAATCCCCCCGCGCGACTGCATCGCGTCGGCCCCCTTTGACAAGGGGGTAAACCACACCGCAGCCTGCTCTCCCCGCAAATCGGTGAAGAACCTTTGACAAGGGGGTTAACACCAGCTGCGAATCTGAATCCTGCTTTCCAGCACTCCCATGAACCGTCTGATAATGATCAAATTCAGATAGTGGCATCCATGACCATTGAGTTCATGGATGAAATATGATCATCCTTACTGCTGCTCCCAGCCGCCGCCCAGCGCCCTGAATAGATTGGCCACCGCCGCACGCTGCGTGCGCAGGGCATCGGCACGGTTGAGCTGCGAGCCGAGCAGGTTGCGTTCCGCGTCGAGCACATCGAGGTTGCTGGCAATGCCGTTGTCGTAGCGCAGCTGTGCCAGGCGCAGGTTCTCCGTGAGGGCAAGGACACGGCGATTCTCTGCATCGAACTGCTGGCGCGCCAGTGACTGCGCGTCCAGCGCATCACGCACTTCGCGGAAGGCTGTCTGCAGGGTCTGCTGGTACTGCAAGACAACCTGGCGCTCGCGCGCTTCGGCCGCTGCGATGCCGGCACGCAGGCGCCCGGCAGCAAAGATGGGCTGCAGCACGCCAGCCGCCAGCGACCAGATGCCAGCCGGGCCGGTGAACAGATTGTCGAGCGCCGCACTCTGGCTGCCCAGCATGCCGGTCAGACTGATGGCCGGGAAAATCGATGCGCGGGCCGCGGCAATGCGCGCATTCGCGGCAATCAGGCGTTGTTCGGCCTGCACGATGTCCGGACGCCGCAACAGCAGCTCCGAGGGCAGGCCCGCGGGCACCACCACCGGCGCTGCCGGGCCGATGTCAGCCTGGGCCGGATCGCGGTCACGTTTCGCCTCGAAGAGTTCGCGCGGCGAGCGGCCCAACAACACCGACAGCGCGGTTTCCTGCGCCAGACGCTGGCGCTCCAGCGCCGGCAACTGCGCCTCGGCGGCCGACAGCTCCGACTGCAACTGCGCCAGCTCGAAACTGGAGATGACCCCGGCGTCGCGGCGCTTTTCCTGCAGGACAATGCCGTCACGGCGTGTGCCAATGGCGCGTTCCGTCGCGGCCACCTGCTGGTTGAGCGCGCGCACCGCGTAATAGGCCTGCACCACATCGGCGGCCAGGGTGATGCGCACGGTGTCGCGCGCGGCCTGCGTGGCCAGCAGCTCGGCGCGGGCGGCCGCGGTGGCCGAACGCAAACGGCCCCACAGGTCCAGTTCATAGGACACATTCAGGGCGGCGCGGTAGTCATTGCGCTGGCGCGGCAGGCCAGGCGGCAAGGTGCCGGTGGCCGAAGACGACTCGCTGCGGTTGCGGCTGAAACTCCCATCCACCGACGGCGCCTCATAGGAACGGGTGATGCCCAGCTGGGCACGCGCTTCGTCCACGCGTGCCACCGCCAGTTGCAGGTTGGTGTTCTTCTGCAGTGCTTCCTCCACCAGCCGATCCAGCATGGCGTCGCCATACAGCGTCCACCATTGCGCGCCGGCCTTGTCCACGGCCAGGGCGCCCGGAGCGGCAGCCGTGCCATACGCGGCAGGCAGGTCGGTCGCCGGGCGCTGGTAGTCAGGGCTGACCGCGCAGGCTGACAACACCACCGCCGAGATCAGGGACAGGGACAACGTGGAGGACCGGACAGGCCGCTTATTCATGGCCGCCTCCTTTGCCAGGCGGCGCGGCAGGCGCGCCGGATGGCGGCGACTCCATGAGCCGCTTGTGCTGTGCAATCTCCTCGCGGATTTCGTCGGTCGAGCGCTTTTCCGTGAGGTGGCGATCAGTGATGAGCTTGTAGAAGGTCGGCACGAAGAAGATGGCGAGGAAGGTCGCTGCCAGCATGCCGCCCATGACGCCGGTGCCCACCGACTGGCGCGCGCCGGCGCCGGCGCCCACCGAGATGGCCAGCGGCAGCACGCCCAGAATGAAGGCCATGGAGGTCATCAGAATGGGGCGGAAGCGCAGCCGTGCTGCCTCCAGCGCCGCGGCCGAGGCCGACATGCCCTCGTGGTGCTTGATCGAGGCATATTCCACGATCAGGATGGCGTTCTTCGCCGCCAGGCCGAGTAGCGTCACCAGGCCGATCTGGAAGTACACATCATTGGTAAAGCCGCGCAGCCACACCGCGGCCAGCGCGCCGAAGGTGCCGAAGGGCAGCGCCATCATCACCGACAGCGGCAGCGACCATTTCTCGTACTGCGCCGCGAGGATGAGGAAGACCATGATGGCCGCCAGCGCCAACACCAGGCCCGAGGTGCCCGAAGAACGCTTTTCCTGGAAGGAGGCGCCGCCCCAGTCAAAACTGAAGTCCGCCGGCAACACCTCCTTGGCAAGGCGCTCGAGTTCTGCGATCACCTGTCCGGAAGAAACCCCCGGAGCTCCCTGCCCGAAAAGCTTTACTGAAGGCAGATTATTGAAGCGGTCCAGCGAGTCCGGGCCGGAGGTAAAACGCACTTTGGCCAGGGTGTGCAGCGGAATCATTTCCCCTTTGATTGAACGCACATGAATTTGACCCATGGAATCGGGGCGCATGCGCGAGGACGGCTCGGCCGACATCAGCACCTGCCAGGTGCGGCCGAAGCGGTTGAAGTCGTTGACGTAGTAGCTGCTCATGGTGGCGGCCAGCGTGGCGTACAGCGCATCGATGGGTACGCCCAGGGCCTTGGCCTTCTCGCGGTCCAGTTCCACGGAGAGCTGCGGGGAGGAGGCGCGCCACAGGGTCTGCACGCCGCCCAGCTTGGGATCCTTGTTCGCTGCGCCGAGGAACTCGCCCAGCACCTGCGCCATGCGCGCCGAGCCGCCTTCGCCGCGGTTCTGCAGATAGAACTCGAAGCCGCCCGCCTGCCCCAGGCCGAAAATCGGCGGCGGATTGAAGGCCAGCACCAGCGCCTCCTTGATGTGAGCGGTCTTCATGAACAGTTCCCCCACCAACTGACTGGCGGTGACCTTGCGCGCGTCCCAGTGCTTCTGCGTCACGAAGATGGTGGCGGCATTGTTGCGGTAGCCGCCGCCGAGGAAGTCAAAACCGGTGAAGGCGATGGCGTCCTCGTTGGCCGGATTGGACTTGATCACCTCGAGCACCTGCTTCACCACGCGGTCGGTGCGTTCGAGCGTCGCGCCATCGGGGAGGATCACCGCAGCGATGTAGTAGCCCTGGTCTTCATCGGGCACCAGGCTGCCGGGCGTGGCGCGCCACAGGCCGGCGGTGATGGCCACCATGCCGGCGAACAGCAGCAGCGCCAGGAAGCCACGGCGGATCATGAAACCCACGCCATCGGCGTAATGGCCGGTGAGGCGGGTGAACCCGTTGTTGAAGGCGGTGAAGAAGCGTCCGGGCTTGTGGTGTTCGCGCTTGAGGATGGCCACGCACAGGGTCGGGGTGAGCGTCAGCGCCACCACGCCGGAGATCACCACGGCAATGGCAATGGTCACGGCGAACTGGCGGTACAGCTCGCCGGTCAGGCCGCCGAGGAAGGCGATGGGCACGAATACCGCGCACAGCACCAGCACGATGGCCACCACCGGGCCAGTCACCTCGGTCATGGCCTTGATGGCCGCCTCGCGCGCCGAGAGATGTTCTTCGTGCATGATGCGTTCGACGTTTTCCAGCACCACGATGGCATCATCCACCACGATGCCGATGGCCAGCACCATGCCGAACAGGGTCAGGGTATTGATGGAATAGCCCAGCAGGTGCAGGCCGGCAAAGGTGCCGATCAGCGACACCGGCACCGCTGCCAGCGGGATCAGCGTGGCGCGCCAGTTCTGCAGGAACAGGAACACCACGAAGAACACCAGCAGCATGGCCTCGCCGAGGGTCTTCAGCACTTCACGGATGGACACTTCGACGAAGCGCGTGGTGTCGTAGGCCACCTTGTAACTCATGCCCTCGGGGAAGCGCCCCGAGAGTTCGGTCATCTTGTCCTTCACCGCCTTGCCGGCGTCCAGCGCATTGGCGCCAGGTTGCAGGAAAATACCGATCAGCGTGGCCTCCTGGCCGTTGATGCGGCCGACGAAGTCGTAGTCCTTGGAGCCCAGTTCGACGCGCGCGACATCGCGCAGCCTCAGCGTGGAACCGTCGGGATTGGCGCGCACGATGATGTTCTCGAACTCGCGCGGATCGACCAGGCGTCCCTTGGTAGTGACCGTGTAGACCAGTTCCTGCGGGCCGGCCGTGGGCGATTGCCCCACCTTGCCGACGGCGAACTGGGCGTTCTGCTCGTTCAACGCCGCGATCAGGTCGCTCGGGGTGACCTTGAGTTGCGTCATGCGGTCGGGCTTCAGCCACACGCGCATGGCGTAGTCCTTGGCGCCGAAGATCTGCACATTGGTGGTGCCGGGCACGCGCTTCAATTCGTCCAGCACATTGAGCGTGACGTAGTTGCTGATGGTGAGCTGGTCGTGACGGCCGTCGGGCGAGTAGAAGGCCAGCACCTGCAGGAAGGACGAAGAGCCCTTGTTCACCGTCACACCCAGGCGGCGCACATCCAGCGGCAGGCGCGGCTCGGCCTGCTTCACGCGGTTGTTGACGTTGAGCGCAGCCTGGTCGATGTCGGTGCCGATGTCGAAGGTCACCTGGATCTGCACCACACCGTTGGAGGAGTGCGAGCTCATGTAGAGCATCTTCTCCACGCCGGTGATCTGGTTTTCCAGCGGCGCCGCAACAGTCTGCTCCAGCACCTCGGCCGAGGCGCCCGGGTAGATGGCCTGGATGGTCACCACCGGCGGTGCGATCTCCGGGTACTGGGCAATCGGCAGGACCCGCATCGCGGCCAGGCCGGCGATCATGATGAAGATGGACAACACCGCCGCGAAGATCGGGCGGTCTATGAAGAAGCGCGAGAACATGGCTGGACTCCCTTACTTCGCAGCGTTCGCAGGGTTCGCTGCGGACTTGGCGGTCCCGGCACCCTTGCCATCGGCTGCCTTGTCGGCGACACCTTTGTCGGCGGCACCTTTGTCGGCGGCACCTTTGTCGGCGGCACCTTTGGCTGCGCCACCCTTGTCGGCACCGGCCGCTACGCCAGGCGGGCCCTTGGGTGCGTTGGGTGCCTTAGGTGCGTTGGGATCGCCAATGCGCACCGGTGATCCCGGGCCGATCTTCATCACGCCATCGACGATCACCTGGTCACCAGCCGCCAGTCCGGCATGGATGATCCATTGGTCACCCACCC
>CAIPGJ010000824.1 GCA_903864555.1 uncultured Pseudomonadota bacterium
ACTTTCGCATTCCACGAGCAGGGTGCTGCCGGGCTGGGTCAGGCATTGGGCTAGGCTTTGCAGCAGCAGGGCCTCCAGCCAGCGCTCAGACGGCAAGGCTTGCGGCAGCTTCACGTCCACTTGCACGCGCGACACCTGCGCCTCCGACGGTGCGGGGCCGTTTACAAGACGTGTGAAGTGCGCTGGCGAGGTCAGTATCCCGAGCCAAAGGCCCAATTCGCCGTCAAAGTGGCCTGCCAGTGCCCGGCTCTGCAGCGCGTCTGCCCATGCGAGGAAAGACGGGGCAGACGGGCGCGGTAGCGCGTCTGGCTGGACGTTCTCGCTGATTTCGTCGATCAGTAGGCGCAGGCTCACCACGTCCATCCACAGGTGATGCGCCACGATCTGCAGTCGCGGCTCTGGGCCCTCCCAAATGGCTGCGGCGAGACCGTGGTAATTCTGGGCTTCGAAGGTCGCGCGCAGCCGCTGGAAAAGTCCGTCCGGGGTGCCCGCGTGCGTACGCAGCACCAAGGGGTGCAGAGAGTCATCTCGACGCAGCATTTCTCTCGACAGGTCGGGCACCAAGCGTAGCGCATCATGACGGCCGGCTACCTGGCGGATGGCCTCCTCCAGTCTTGCGGTGTCAACGCTCGATTGCAGGATCAGATCCACAGAGAGCAACCAGCACGGTAACCGGCCTTGCCATTGGCTCATCAAGCGGGCCTGGATCGGCGTCCAGGGCGCTTGGTCCGGAGTCGTTGTCGGCTCGGCCAGACTGGTCGGAGCGCCCATTTTCGAGAGGCGCCGAGGCGTGAGGCCCCCTAGCAAGTCACGGGCTTTGACCGACAGGCCCAAGCTGGCGAGGCGGGCCGAGACACGCATCGCGCTGATGCTGTCGCCGCCGGCCAAGTGAAAATCATGGTCCGCTTCGACCCGGGGACCCAAGGCGTCACGCCAGATGGACATGACGGCGCTCAGTAGGGCCGTGTCGTCTACCTTCTCGATCGCCATACCCTCCAGCACGACCCCTAGTGGTACAGTTTCCGCCAGGCGGGCCACATCGACCTTGCCGAGAGCGTTTAAAGGCCAGGACTCGACTATGGCCCAAGCCTGGGGCACCATGGCCGCGGGCAAGCGGGTTGACACGGACTCGGCGCACAACGCCAGGCTCAATTCGTAGCCATTGTGTGGCTGCAACCAAGCGTCCAGCCGGGCCAATGCGCCTTGGCCACGTAGCTCGACCCGAGCGGCCATTACTCCTTCCAGCGCGGCCAAGCACGCCTCGATCTCTCCGAGTTCGATGCGTTGGCCCCGTAGTTTCACCTGCCGGTCTTTGCGGCCCAGAAACACCAGTTGGTTGGATGCGTCTCTCAGACCACGGTCGCCGGTTAGATACAAACGGTCTCCGGGCGTGCTCGGGAAAGGGTGGGGCACGAAGGCGAGCGCGGTGAGTGTCGGGTCCCCCAGATAGCCCCATGCCAGGCCCACACCGCCAATGGCGATTTCTCCGGCCACGCCAGGGAGGCAAGGCTGACCCATGGAATCCAGCACCAGCGCTTCGACGCCATCCAGTACGTTGCCAAGCACAGGATCTTGCTCTCCAATCCAATGCGACATGGTGGCGCAGACCGTCGCCTCGCTCGGTCCGTAGGCGTTGATTATCAGGCAGCCGGCTGCCCGCATCGCCCTGAGCTGACTGGCCGAACTGCGCTCTCCAGCAACCAGCATCACGCGAAGGCCCGGAAAGTCGGCAGGTTCCAGGCTGGCAGCAAGGCTTGGCGGCAACGTGATGTGCGACGGGCGGGTTCGCGCCAGATCGGCGACAAAGTCGATTTGCGTGATTGGTAACCCCTGGGTTGGCAGGCACAGGCAGGCTCCCGCCCACGCAGTCATGCAAATCTCTGACACCATGGCGTCAAAGCTTGGCGAGGCAAACTGGTAGACCCGGTCGCCCACCGTCAGCTGGGCCCGCATCGCCTGGGACCAAGCCAGGTTGTGTAGCCCACGCTGGGGCACGCCAACCACCTTGGGGCGACCGGTCGAGCCGGAGGTGTAGACCACATAGGCCAGACTGTTGGGCGAAGAGGGCGCCGGATTGGCGTCAGCA
>CAIPGJ010000825.1 GCA_903864555.1 uncultured Pseudomonadota bacterium
AATCGAACTGAACGACGCCGGCCTCGCACAGGCCGCCGAGGCCGCCGCCATCCTCAAGGACTGTGGCGCCAGGCGCATCATTGCCAGCACCATGACCCGCGCCTGGCAGACCGCCGAAATCGTCGGCCGCACGCTCGAACTCAAACCCATCCCCGAACCCGGCCTGCGCGAGCGCTGGTTCGGTGACCTGGTGGGCACCACCAACGAGCACATGGACTGGAGCTACGACCCGCCCAACGGCGATCCGCTCGAGGAATTCTGCCGCCGCACCTGCGAGGCGGTGTCCAAAGCGCTGGAAAGCACCGAGCCCACGGTGCTCGTCGGGCATGGCGGGATTCTGTATGTGCTGGCGCACAGCCTGGGGGTGAAGCTGCGGGAGGAGATGACGAGGAATGCGACGCCGCTGGTGTTTGAGTGCAGCGGTGAAGCGTGGCATGCCAGACCATATTCGGAAGTGGCCTTGGCGCGGAGCGGGAATATTGGTTGGTAATCTGGCTCCGACCGAAATACTCTCTGGAAGGCAATGTCTGCTACTGGGGTCTGGTCGGCCTGGTGCTGCTGCTCACTGGTCTCATGAATTTCTGTCCGCTTTACACCGTGCTCGGCCTCAACACCTGCCCGGTGAAGAGCGCAAAGCCCGGTTGATCAGGCCGCATGAGCCCTGTGCTCATTGCCCCCCTTTGACCAGAACAACCTCTTTCGCCAATACATTGGGCCAGTCGACGACGGCCGATTCCATTCCTTGATAGCGATAGTCACTGGCACCTTCCGGAACCTTGTTTCGGACTATTTTGGGTTCCACGCAGGAAGAAGGATCGATCTGGAAGGCGACGATGCCGCTGTAAAAATTGATGGCAAACACTTTCTGAAACGACTTGATGGCATCAAGGTTATGGGGCTTCGGAAAGCGATCGGGATACAAACCAAATGATCTTCCCAGCACGCAATCCGTGGCGTCTTTTGCAAACTCAAGGAAGGAATGATTTCCATGAGCGGCGAAATCGTTCATGAAACTGGTGTAGGTGTCTTCCACAACAATCACGCATCGGCTCTCAAGAAACGCAATGAGTTCCCTGACAGTCACGATCTGCTGGAAGGACTGATGCCCTCCATCATCCAGAAAGCCGTCAATGTGTCCGATTGCCGGCAGAGTCTTCCTCCAGAAGGTGGGGTCGCCCTGGTCACCAATGTGGATTTCGAACCCTTCCCTTTCCCATTTTCTGGCCTCGGGATTCATGTCGATGCCGATGATCCTGGCGCCATCGCCCAGCCATTTCCTCCACATGAAAAGGGAGCCGCCATCCAGAATTCCCGTTTCGACAAAGGTGCACTCTTGCCCCCTCAGGTGGCTGAATTCCTTTACGTAAGGCCTGAAGTACGAACTTGTCTTGATGGAAGGAAATGGCGATGCATTCCATGCATCCACAAGGTCATTGAGAGAGGCTTCATTGATTTGCGACATGTTGACCCGTCCGGTTCTAGGCAAGTTGAGCCCGTTCAAACAGCGAAATCCAGCTTGCCGCCAGCACATCCGGTGCAAACCCCGGAACGACTAGCGCCTGCGCCGCCCGGACCTGCGCGCTGAAATTCAACGGCGCCTTCAGCATTTCGAGAAATTGATCCGATTCGATATCAACGAAATATTCACGATGCTCCGCATACGAATCCAGAAGGCTCGCGGCCGTGGGCAGTCC
>CAIPGJ010000826.1 GCA_903864555.1 uncultured Pseudomonadota bacterium
CTGATCAAGGGGGCACGGCCCCCTTGAGAATCCCCCACTTCAGAGGGAAGTTTTTCAGTCATTCTTTTACTTTGGGATTTGATCAGTGTTTCCCTAGGGATGTAATGATTTTAATGACGGAGATGGCGTTCGCAGATTGATTTTCCAAAGGAGGAAGGCAATGGACAACACGAAAGCAGGTTTTGCCGCAAGCAGCAGGACGAGGACGGCTTTTTTGCTGGCCTCCGCTGTATCGGTCGTCACCGCATCGGTCGTAATGGCGACGAACGTCCTTGCGCAGGACAAATACCCGTCAAAATCCCTGACCATCGTCGTGCCGTTCGGCCCGGGCTCGTCTTCCGACACCAGCGTGCGCCTGCTGGTTTCAAAAATGCAGCCGCGCTTCGGCCAGCCGCTGCTGGTCGAGAATCGCCCCGGCGGTGGCGCCACGATTGGACCAGCCTACGCGGCCAAGGCAAAGCCCGACGGTTACACCATTGTGTATGGATCGAACAGCTCGATCGCAACAGCGCCCGGCATGATCAAGGCGCTCGCCTATGATCCGGTGCGGGACCTCTCCGGCATCACGCTGATTGGCGAACAGCATTTCGCGTTGCTGACTCGCGGCGAGTTCAAGGACCTCAGCTTTGCGCAGTTCCTGGAGCGCATGCGCAGGAATCCTGATGGCTTCGCCATCGCCGGTCAAAGCGCCGTGTACCAGATACTGAACAAGATGCTGACCGAAGCCGCCAAACTCAGCCATGTCTATGTCCCCTATGCCGAAGCAGGCCGCATGCTGAACGACCTGTGGGGTGGTCGCTTGGGGGGCGCTTTGTTGCCGGTCAATCTTGCCCTGCCAACGCTCAGGTCCGGCCAGGGCCACATCGCCGCGCTAACCTCGACCACGAGAATGGCCAGCCTGCCGAACACGAGCACCATGGAAGAGATGTTTCCCGGCGTCAGCGTCGGCGGCTGGACCGGCTACTTCGCGCCGGCCAAGACACCGCGTCCGGTGATCAACGCATTGCACTCGCAGATCACCGAAGCCTACCGGGATCCGGAAATTCTCAAGCGCAGCGAAGAAGGCGGCCGGGCCATATTCTTGACGCCCGACGAGACCGATGCCTTCGTGAAGAAGGAAGTGCAGAAATGGACGACACTGCTCAAGGCCGCCGGCATCGAACCGGAATGAGCGGTCAGCACACGCATGACTGTATTGGTCGCCGTGCTGTGCAGGACTGGCTTCATCCGCCAGCCCCTGGACGACTACCCGGCTCACGTCAATGAGTACCACCGGATTTATTGTGTGATCGCCGCAGTAGCTCAGTCGGTAGAGCAGGTCAGTCGTAATGAGCAGGTCGAGGGTTTGACTCCTTTCTCTGATCCGGAGGGGGGCCGTTCCTTCGCCTGGACAAAGACGGCACCAAGTGGTGGCGGCTGAAATACCGCTTCCTCGGGGGTGAAAAGGACTGTCCCTCGGGGGCTATCCCACCATCACGCCCAACCGCATAAGGGCGCCTTTAGGGGGGGCACCAAGGGAATGAACAGGCCTTAGATCAAGCACTGGCGAGGCTTTCCAGCCCATTTCGTCTTCTACGGGATCACGACAGGGCGCGAATCCAAGGTCAAAAATATATTGCGCCTCCCGTTGATCCGCCCCGCCGCAGTAATCCATACTGCCCCCCTTCATATCCGCTGAGAACATCATGTCTGTGCGTTCCCAAGTCGCCGGCTTCGCCATAGTCACGTGTCTGGGCGTCTCCCCGCTCGCCCATGCCCAATCAGAGCCCGATGTCGCGGCCGCCAACCGGCCCTTGTGGGAGGTGGGGGTCGCTGGCTTCGCCACTCAAGGTCCGGCTTACCCGGGCGCGGTTGAGTCGGTGAGCCGTGGTTTGGTCTTGCCGTGGTTTGTCTATCGCGGCCCGGTACTGCGCGCTGAGGGGAGTTCCATCGGCGCGCGATTGATGAAAACGCAAACCCTTGAGTTTGACGTCGGCTTTGCCGGTTCGCTGCGTGCATCGAGCAAGGATGTGAAGGTGCGTCAAGACATGCCCGACCTGGGCTATCAGTTCGAGTTCGGGCCACGTGCGCGCATCAACCTGGCACGCCCTTCGGCCGATGCGATTGTGCGGCTCGACTTGCCGCTGCGAGCTGTGTTTGAAGCGAACAGCGGAGTAAAGCAGCGCGGTTTTGCGTTCGAGCCCAGCTTGTCTTATGCCGACCTCAATATCGGTCGAGGCTGGGGGGCGACGGCAACAGTCGGCCTGGTCATCGGCGATCAGAAGCTAAACCAGTTTTACTACGGCGTACCCAGCGAGTTCGCAACGCCTGCCCGGCCCGCCTTCACCGCAAAATCGGGCTTGATCACGCCGCGCGTGCAACTCTCGCTTTCGCACCGGCTCACCAATGACGTGCGCCTGTTTGGCTTTGTCCGCGCCGATTTCCCCGGTCGCGGGGCTAACCGCGATAGCCCCCTGCACATTAAAGACCATGGCACTTCGTTTGGAATAGGCGGCGTGTGGACGCTGGGCCGCTCAAGCGAGATGGCCGCCAACTGAACGGCGGTTTCAGCCCTGTCTGGTATTGCCGAATGGAAAGCAACTCTGGGGGCAGGCACGCTCCTGCAATTTTTCGCCCGCCGATCCTGGCTTATTCCGCTTTGGCCCCTGAAGCGTCGACCGCCGCCTTCCATTTGACGCGTTCCTTCTGTATCCATTCGGCCAGGCGCCGCGGGGTGCCGCCTTCATAGACCGAGCCGAAGGTGCCCAGCCGCTTGCGCAGGTCCTCGGTGAAGGCTTCCTCGATGGTGGCGGCGATGCGATTGCCCAGGTCCGCTGGCAACTGGGGCGGGGCCACCACGGCGAGCCAGGTGGCGTAGTCGTATCCCGGTACCCCGGCGTCATGCACGGAGGGGATGGTGGGCAGGACTGGGGCACCCCTGGCGGAGCTGACCGCAAGCGGCCTGAATGTGCCGGCCTGGATCTGGGGGACGGCCGAGACCGGGCTGGAGGCGAGAAAGTCGACCTGGCTGCCCAGCAGGGCCGTGGCCGCTTCATTGCCACCCTTGTAGGGGACGTGGATCACATCCACGCCGGCCATGGCGAACAGCACCGCAGTCATCATGTGGCTGGTGGCGCCTGCGCCGGCCGAGCCATAGGACAACTTGCCGGGATTGCGCCTCGCCTCATCCAGGAATGATTTCAGGCTGGTGTACTTGCTCTTTGCATTGACCACGAATGCCAGCGGGTCGGTGGTGAGCAGCATGATGGGCGAAAAGGCCTGTGGATTGAATTCCAGCGTGGGGTAGAGATACTGGTTGATGGCAAGCGGTCCGGGCGCGGTCACCATCAGCGTGTATCCATCGGGGGCGGACCGGTACAGCGCCGCGGCACCGACGTTCTGTCCTGCACCCGGCCTGTTCTCGACGCTGACGACCCTGCCGGTTCGCTGCTTCAGCCCATCCCCCAGCAAACGGGCCGCGGTGTCGGCCGAGCCCGAGCCGAACGGGACGATGATGCGCACCGGTTTCTGCGGCCATTCCTGTGCATGGGCGATCGTGCCCGCCGCCAGCATCAGTGCCAGGCAGAAACTGCGGATGGTTGTGGTCATGTCATCTCCTTGTGGTGAGCGGCAGGGCGGCAGAGCGTGCTGGGCCGGGGCGGGATCACTCCATGATGGAATTCATCCGCTCCTGGGTATCGGCCAGTTCCGACAGCAGTTCATGAAATACCTGCCGGACGGTCAGTTCCTCCTTCATCTCGCCCACGATCTGGCCGATCGGGCTGGACACCAGCGCTTCGGCGCCGACCCGGTCGATGCGGGCAAAGGACGGCGTGCGCAGGAAATACTGCAGCGGGCGCCCCAGCGGTGACGGCGCGCCGGGTGATTCCCATGCATCGGACCATGCGGATTTGAGGAAGCGTCCCGGCTTGCCGGTGAAGCATCGCGTGCGCACCGTGTCGGAAGAGGAGGCGGCGAGCAGGCGCTTCCTGAGTGCCGGCAGGGCATCGCTTTCCCTGGTGGTGAGCCAGACCGATCCACACCAGACGCCTTCAGCGCCCAGCGAGAGCGCCGCGGCCACCTGCCGTCCACGGCCTATGCCGCCTGCGGCCAGCACCGGCAGCGGGGCTACGGCATCGACCACCTGCGGCAGCAGCACCATGGTGGTGATCTCGCCAGTGTGCCCACCGGCTTCATGGCCTTGCGCGATGATCAGGTCCACGCCCGCATCCCGCTGCTTGATCGCGTGTGCGGGTTTGCCCACCATGGCCCCGAACTTGATGCCCGCCTTGTGCGCGCGTTCGATCACCTCCGGCGGTGGCGTACCTATGGCCGACACCAGCAGGCGAACCCCTGGAAACCGGAACGCCACCTCGAGCAGTTCGTGCGAGAACTCCGGGGTGCCCTTGCCGCGGTTGAGCATTTCCCGCAGGAGCACATCCTCCTCATTGCCCGGCAGCGGCGGAACGCCATGCTTTGAGAGCAGGTCTTCCACGAACGTCTGGTGCCCCTGGGGGATCAGGTCTTTCGGCGAGGCGCCGTGGTGTTGCGCGACGTTGTCGTAATTCTTGGGGAACAGCACATCAACCCCGTAGGGAAGGCCGCCGATGTGCTCCTCGATCCAGGCAAGTTCGATTGCCAGTTGTTCCGGTGTGGAGGTGTCGGCGCCGAAGACGCCCATGCCGCCCGCCTTGGAGGCGGCGACGACCACATCCCTGCAATGTGAAAACGCAATGATCGGCACGCTGATGCCGAACATTTCGCACAGTTTTGTACGCATGATGATCCGCTCCGGTATTGGGCATCCCGCCAATGGCATGCCTCATGGTGTCGGGGCAGCCAGGGCGGGATGAACGAGGAATGAACAATACCCAGCTGATCTGCGCATTCATATGGGACAGGCGGAACAGTGGGTGTGACGTGATTTCACAGGGCCTGGCCCAGGTGCTGTGCTGCCCCCAGCCAGGGCGGGGCGGCCGGCGGATGGACCATCGCCGATGCGGGAATGGAATTCAGCAGTAGCCGCTTGAACGAGCGGGCAATCGTGACTGCCATTCACAGCGGGTATGCCTTGGGCTAGGGGCAATTCGGAATCGGCCAATGCTATTATCTCCGGGCCATGCGCACCTGATTGAATCTGCTCAAGGAGGCCTGCGACAGCGGCGCCATGCAGTTCGGAAAATGGCTGCAGATCCGGTGGGTCCGGCGGGTCCCGTGGGGGGCGGTGCGCGTGGACGGGGCGCTCGTGCCGTGAAAGGTGCAATGCGTCATGGGCAGCGGCGAGCCCGGATGAAACCGTCAACCGGCATTTGATTCGACAGGGTGCAGCAATGAATTCAGGGGAGATCGGCGGCGTGGACAGACTGCGACTGCTGGAGGGCGTTCGTGTCGTCGAACTTTCGCACGGGGTCTCCGGTGCCTATTGCGGAAAGATCCTGGCCCAGCTGGGTGCGGCTGTCTGCCGGGTCGGCCCTGACACCAGCATGATGGCCTCGACTGAAACCCGCGCAGCCATGCAGCATGTCCTGCATGGTTGCAAGACACGCCTGGAGGCCGATTCCGCCGAATTACGCGACGCCCTGTCCGGAGCCGATGTCATCATCGCGGAAACCGGATCGGACGACACTTCACTCAAGTCCCTGGTCGATGGCGTCGTCGATGGACGCATTGTCACACCGTCCTCGGCAACCGTCCTTATGCTTTCGGCTGCAGCAGGCAAGGATGGCCCCATCCCGGCCTGCACCCTGACCAGCGCGGCATGGGGCGCCATGAGCTGGGCGATCGGCGAGCCTGCGCGTGAACCTCTGACCGTTCCCTACGAGATCGGGGATCACGAGGCCGGCATCAGCTCAGCAGCAGCAGCAGTGGCTAGCCTGCTTGGGGGGCAATGGGCGGCCCGCAAGCTGGTGGATGTCTCGGCACGTGATGTGCTGACCCAGTTCGTCGGCATGCTGGCGCAGAATTATCTGCCCTATGGCAGGCCCTGGCAGCGCGATGGCCGCCGCCCGTTCAAGTCGGGCGGCATCTATCCGCTGGGCCTGTTCTCGTGCAAGGACGGACATGTCGCCATCTATTGCCGCAGCGATCGCGAGTGGCACGGCATCATCAAGGCCATGGGCGACCCGGCCTGGAGCAATGAGCCCCGCCTGCGCGATGCGCGACTGGTGGCCCGCGAGCATTCCGACGAGGCCGATTCCCATTTCCTTCCGTGGCTCGCACAGCACACCAAGACCGAATTGCTCGAACTGGGTCTCAAGTTCGGCTTTCCGGCCGCACCAGTCAGGGTGATCGACGAGGTGCTGCATGACGTGCAGTTCCGTTATCGCGGATCGCTGCACCCGGAAGCGGTGGGGCGTGACGGGCCGGTGATGGTGCCCACCGTGCCCTGGCGCATCAGGGAAAGCGCAGAGGCCGGTGCGGGGCGTGCATGGCCGGCACGCAAGGATGCCAGCGGAGGCCCTTCCGGAATCCTCGAGGGGATCCGTGTTCTCGACCTGTCATGGGTATGGTCCGGGCCGATGGTCACTTCCCTGCTGGCCGATCTGGGGGCGGATGTCATCAAGATCGAGCATCCCTCCCGGCTCGATTCGGTGCGGCAACGCGGCAGCTCCCAGCGCGACGGCAAGGAACTGGAAGGCCCTTCCACCGAGCTCAACCCCTGGTTCAACCAGCTCAACCATGGCAAGCGCAGCGTGGTGCTTGATATCAAGTCCGCCGAAGGCCGCGAGCAGGTGCTGGCGCTGGCCAGAACCTGTGATGTGGTAGTGGAGAACATGCGGCCGGGGGCGCTGGACAAGCTCGGCCTTGGCTATGCCCAGATGGCCCGGGAAAACCCGGCCATGGTGATGCTGTCGATGTCGCTGGCAGGCCAATCCGGGCCGCTCAGCCACATGAAAGGCTATGCGGGGATCATGACCTCGATGGCGGGCATGGAGTCGCTGGTGGGCTATCCCGAGAAGGAGGGCCCGGCCACCGTGGTGGGCATGACCAAGACTGCGCTGGGGGATCCCAATGCAGCCATGCACGGCACCTCCGTCCTGCTGGCCGCACTGTACCGCAGGCGGATCACCGGACGCGGCCTGTGGATCGACCTGTCGCAGACCGATGCCATCCTCTACATCCTGGCCGGCCCGTTGGTGGAAAGCCAGTTGACCGGAAACGCGCCGGTCTGGGGCAACCACCATCCGCTGCATGCCCCGCACGGGCATTACCGCTGCCGTGGCCATGAGCAATGGCTGGCGCTCGCGGCAACCAACGACGAACAGTGGCATGCGCTCACCCGGGTGCTGGGCCATCCAGGGCTTGCGAGTCTTGACGGGCTCGACGTGCAGGGGCGGATCGCCCGTCGCGACGAGATCGACAGCCACCTCTCGGCATGCCTTGGGCAACGCAATCGCGAGGAGGTCCTGGCACGCCTGGTTGCCGCAGGTGTGCCCGCCGCACCGGTGGCGACCTGGCAGGAACTCGAAGCGGCCTCCTGGCGGCGTGAGCGCGGCATTTCCTGTTTTGTCGACCATCCCTGGCTCGGGCGCCAGGAGATCCTGCTGCCTCCATGGAAATTTTCCGGGATGTGCGCAGGGGTGCATCGTGCTGCCCCCCTGCTTGGCGCGGATACGGAAGCGGTTCTGGCCGAATTGCCGCGGCATTGCGTTCCGGATTGATGCATGCCCCATCCTGATTCCCGTTTGTTGATGAAGCCCTTTGCGAAAGGAAATGCAATGCTCAGGTTGTTTGCAGCGCTGACAGCTACTTTGTTTGCCTCTGTGGTTCTGGCGCAGGCGCCGACTGTTTCACGATTGCCGGCTTCAACCATGCGCTTGGTGGTGCCCTGGCCTGCCGGGGGCAACACCGATCTGATTGGTCGTCTGGTGGGCCAGAACCTGGCAGCGAACCTGGGCACTTCAGTCATCGTCGATAACCGCCCGGGGGCCAATGGCGGCATTGGCGCCGAGCAGGTCGCCAAGGCCGCGCCTGACGGGAACACCCTGCTTGTCTCGTCCATGGGTACCCACACCATGAACCAGTTTTTCGAAAAGCTGAACTACGATCCGGTGGCCGATGTGACGCCGATTTCGCTGCTGGTCAACGTGCCCTCGCTGATCGTGGCGCACCCTTCGGTTGCCGCCGGAGACACCAGGGCGCTGGTTGCCCTGGCCAAGGCGAATCCGGGGCGCTATGACATCGCTTCGGGCTCGAGTGCCCTGCAGCTCGCGGTTGAACTGTTCAAGATGCAGGCGGGCATTGACCTGATGCAGGTGCGCTACCGTGGTTCGTCCCAGGTGCTGACCGATGTGGTCGGCGGC
>CAIPGJ010000827.1 GCA_903864555.1 uncultured Pseudomonadota bacterium
ACTCCCGTATAATTTCGCCATGAAATTTCTCTTCGATCTTTTTCCAGTCATCCTTTTCTTCGTGGCCTACAAGCTGGCCGGGATATACACCGCCACGGCAGTGGCCATTGCAGCCACCTTTGCGCAGATAGGCTGGCTGAAATGGCGAGGTCGCAAGGTTGAACCCATGATGTGGGTTACCCTCGGAATCATCGTGGTGTTCGGCGGTGCCACCCTCTACCTGCAGGACGAGGCCTTCATCAAGTGGAAGCCAACCGTCCTCTACTGGCTGTTCGGCGTGGTACTGGCCATCGCCCCGTTCTTCGGCAAGAACTTCATCCGCTCGGTCATGGGTGCCCAGATCGAGCTGCCAGAAGCCGTCTGGACCCGACTCAACTGGGGTTGGACGATATTCTTCCTGCTGATGGGCATTGCCAATTTGTACGTGGCCTGGAACTTCTCCACGGAAACCTGGGTCAGCTTCAAGCTTTTCGGAAGCACGGGCCTGATGCTCGTCTTCGTCATTGCCCAGGCCTTCTACCTGGCCCGCCACATGCCGGAAAAAGAGCAGCCATGAAACGGGCACGCGCAGCATGGTGACACTCGCCGACAGCATCACCAACAGTCTTGCCAGCCTGTCCCCCACCACCCTGGACATCACGGACGAATCCGGGCAGCACCTGGGGCATGCAGGCTACCGTCCCGGTGGCAGCCACTTCCGGGTGGACATCGTCTCCGCCCGGTTCGCCGGCAAGTCACGCATCGAACGGCACCGCATGGTCTATGCCGCCCTCGGGCCGGTGATGCAGGACGTGCATGCGCTGGCCATCAACGCCAGGACGCCGGATGAGCTATGATCTTTTTTTGCGCAATCCACTATCAAGGATGAACATGATCCCTCGTCGTACCCTCCTGGCTGCAGTGCTTCCCTTGGCTATCGCGGCCAGCCCGGCTTTTGCACAGATCAAACCCCTGCCCACAGCCGACACCAAGGCAGGCGCGGTTGCCCAGCCTCCGGGAGCCATCAAACCGGTCAGCGTGAATGGCAAGGCCATCCCCAAGGCACGCCTGGATTACCTGGTCAAGCAACGCACCGCCCAGGGCCAGCCCGACAACGAGCAGATGCGTCGCGCACTACTGGACAACCTGATCAACCAGGAAGTCCTGGCGCAGGAAGCCGAGCGCAAGGGCCTGGCCAAGAGTGCCGACATCCAGATCCAGGTCGAGTTGGCACGCCAGACCGCCTTGGCACGCGCAGTCATCGATGAATATCTCAAGGCCCATCCGGTCCGCGAGGATCAGCTGAAGGCGCAATACGAGGCGGTGAAATCACAGCGCGGCGAACGCGAATTCCGTGCCCGCCACATCCTGGTCGATACGGAAGCCGCAGCCAAGGACATCACCGAGAAGCTGAAGAAGGGCGAGAAATTCGAAGAACTGGCCAAGCAATCCAAGGATCCTGGCTCCAAGGACCGCGGCGGCGACCTCGACTGGGCGGCTGCCGGCAATTACGTGAAGCCGTTTTCCGACGCCCTGCTGAAGCTGGAGAAGGGCAAGCTCACCGACGCGCCAATCCAGACCCAGTTCGGCTGGCACGTGATCCGGCTGGACGATGTCCGGTCAGTTCAGTTCCCCCCCTACGAGCAGGTCAAGCAGCAGATCCAGAATGCCATGCAGGAACAGGAGATTCAGAAACTGGTGGCCGATCTGCGCGCCAAGGCCAAGATCGAATAGCCCCATCGAAAGACCGAAGAACTGTCCGGGAAAGCAGGCTTCCCGGCTCATCCCTGCCGGATGGCTCGGGCGCAGCAGCGTCAGGATCATCCGGCAGTATCGTTTACCACGGGGATCGCTGATCCCGCCTCAACCCATCCGGCTCAGCCCACCCACTGCCTGGCATTGCGGAACATGCGCATCCAGGGGGAGTCTTCACCCCATTCGCGCGGGTGCCAGGACATCTGCACGCTGCGGAACACGCGTTCCGGATGCGGCATGAGGATGGTGTAACGCCCGTCGGCTGTGGTCAGACCGGTGACACCACCCGGCGAACCATTGGGGTTCATCGGATAGGTTTCCGTCGGCAAGCCTTCGTGGTCAACGTAACGCAGCGATACCGCGGCCTTGCCGGTACTGCCCGCGCGGTCGAACAGCACCCGGCCTTCGCCATGGGCCGTCACCACCGGCATGCGACTGCCCGCCATCCCGGTGAAGAAGATGGAGGGACTGGCCATCACTTCGGCCATCACCAGACGCGCCTCGAACTGCTCCGAACGATTCTTCAGGAAGCGCGGCCAGTGGGCCGCGCCCGGGATCAGGTCGCGCAGGTGGCTCATCATCTGGCAACCATTGCAAACGCCCAGGGCAAACACGTCGCTGCGGGCAAAGAAAGCTTCGAACTGCGCCCGCGCCCTGTCGTTGAACAGGATGGAGCGCGCCCAGCCGGCGCCGGCACCCAGCACATCGCCGTAAGAAAATCCGCCACAGGCGACAAAACCGCGAAAACCCGACAGCGATACACGCCCGGAAATGATGTCGCTCATGTGCACGTCGTGCGCCTCGAAGCCGGCCCGGTCAAAGGCTGCCGCCATTTCCACCTGGCCATTCACGCCCTGTTCGCGCAGGATGGCCACGGCCGGACGCACGCCTGAGGCAATGAAGGGGGCGGCGACATCCTCGGCGGGATCGAAGGCGAGGCTGGCGTGCAGCCCGCGGTTTTCCTCGAGCGCCAGGATGTCGAACTCCTCACGCGCACAGTCCGGATGGTCGCGCAGCGACTGCATGCGCAGGCTCACCTCGGACCAGGCCTGCTGCAACAGGCGGCGCTCCGCCTTGAATATCGGCTTGGCATTGCGCACGATGCGAATCTCGTCACGCGTATTGGGCATGCCGACCAGGCTGCCTGACAGACCGGCTTCGCGCAACCGACCGAGCACCTTCAGCCGGTCGGCGGTGCGCACCTGTATCACCGCACCGAGTTCCTCGGCAAACACGCCCGCCAGAACACGTTCCTGGTCGCGCCCATACATCAGTTCGGGTTTGCGCTCATTGCCGTCGACGTCATGGGCCTGGGCATCATAGGCCAGCATGTCCACATTCATGGTGACACCGACATGCGCGGCAAAAGCCATCTCGCACAGGGTGACGAACAGGCCGCCATCAGAGCGGTCGTGATAGGCCAGCACCAGGTCATCCCGACACAGGGACTGCACACATTCCCAGAATGCGCGCAATTGCGCCGGCTGGTCGAGGTCGGGCACCACATCGCCGAACTGGCCGTACACCTGCGCCAGGATGGAGCCACCCAGGCGATTGCGGCCATTGCCCAGGTCGATGAGGAGCAACTGCGTGTCGCCCTGGTCCAACTGCAGTTCCGGGGTCAGCACCCGTCGCACGTCATCGCAGGGCGCGAAGGCTGAAACGATGAGCGACACCGGTGACACCACTTCCCGGTCCTGTCCGCCATCCTTCCACGCAGTGCGCATGGACAATGAATCCTTGCCCACCGGAATGCTGATGCCCAGCTCCGGGCAGACCTGCTGGGTCAGCGCATGCACCGCATCGAACAGCGCGGCATCCTCGCCCGGATGTCCGGCAGCCGCCATCCAGTTGGCCGACAGCTTGATGCTTTCCAGTTGCACCGGGGCTGCGGCCAGATTGGTCAGTGCCTCGGCCAATGCCATACGTGCCGAAGCCGGCGCATCCAGGACGGCCAGCGGCGAACGCTCACCCATGGCATAGGCTTCACCGGCATGGCCCTGGAAACCCAGTAGTGTGGCCGCGCAATCGGCGACCGGCACCTGCCAGGGCCCGACGCAGGGGTCACGCACGCACAGTCCACCGACGCTGCGGTCTCCGATGTAGACAAGGAAGCCCTTGTTGGCCACCGTCGGGGCGCGCAACACCCGCAGACAGGCCTCTTCCAGACCGATATCCACAGTCGACAGGGCTACGCCGGTCTGCGCCACATGGTGCACGTCGCGGGTCATGCGCGGCGGCTTGCCGAGCAGGACATCCAGGGACATGTCCACCGGCACATTGGAAAGCTGCGCATCCTCGACGCGCAGCTGGCCGGCGTCGGTTGCCGTGCCCAGCACGGCGAAGGGACAACGCTCGCGCTCACAGATGGCACGGAAACGATCGAGGTCCTGCGGCAGGATGGCGAGGACGTAGCGCTCCTGTGCTTCGTTGCACCAGATTTCGCGCGGGCTCATGCCCGACTCTTCGCTGGGCACCGCGCGCAGGTCGATCAGCGCGCCGCGTCCCGAGCCATGCGCCAGTTCCGGCATGGCATTGGACAGGCCGCCGGCCCCCACGTCGTGCAGGGACAGGACCGGATTGTCTGCACCAAGCTGCCAGCAACGATCAATGACTTCCTGGGCGCGCCGCTCGATCTCCGGATTACCCCGCTGCACCGAATCGAAATCCAGGTTCTCGGTATTGGTTCCGGTGGCCATGCTCGAGGCAGCGCCGCCACCCATGCCGATCAGCATGCCCGGCCCACCCAGCTGCAGCAGCAGCGCGCCTTCCGGGATGTCGAGCTTGGCGGTGTGTGCGTCGCTGATGTTGCCGATGCCGCCGGCAATCATGATGGGCTTGTGATAGCCGCGCACCTTGCCCGCCACACTGGCCTCGAAAGTGCGGAAGTAGCCGGCCAGATTGGGCCGGCCAAACTCGTTGTTGAAGGCTGCCGCACCGATAGGCCCGTCCAGCATGATCTGCAGGGCCGACGCAATGCGCGATGGCCGCCCCAAGCTCACTTCCCAGGGCTGTTCATGGCCGGGGATGCGCAGGTGCGAGACCGAGAACCCGCACAGACCCGCCTTGGGCTTGCCACCACGCCCGGTGGCGCCCTCATCGCGGATCTCCCCGCCCGAGCCGGTGGCAGCACCCGGAAAAGGCGAGATGGCCGTGGGGTGATTGTGCGTCTCGCACTTCATCAGCGTGTGGGTCATTTCCTGACGATAGCCATAGACACCGCCGGCCGGATAGAAGCGCTGGATCTCGCGGCCGGTCATGACCGCCGCATTGTCCGAATACGCCACCACCGTGCCCTGCGGGAAGCGTTTGTGGGTAGTGCGCACCATCCCGAACAGGGTCTCCTCGCGGGGCTGCCCGTCGATCACCCACGACGCGTTGAATATCTTGTGCCGGCAATGCTCCGAATTCGCCTGGGCGAACATGGTCAGTTCCACGTCGGTGGGGTTGCGTCCCAGCGCCACGAAACTGTCCAGCAGATAGTCGATCTCGTCCGGGGCGAGCGCAAGGCCCATATCGGCGTTGGCACGCTCCAGGGCCACCCGCCCGTCGGCAAGCACATCCACCCTCGCCAGCTCACGAGGCGGCACATGCCGGAACAGCACATCGGCTTCGTCGGGGTGCCGGATGACTGACTCTGTCATGCGGTCGTGCAGCAGCGCGAGCGCAGCGACCGGGCGTTGTTCACCGCCCGCCTTGTGCTGCTTCAGGTACCAGGCCACGCCGCGCTCGATCCGCCTCACTGCATCCATGCCGCAGTGGCGCAGGATGTCAGTCGCCTTGGAAGACCAGGGGGAAATGGTCCCCGGACGCGGAATCACCAGCAAAGAGGGCATTTGCCCGTGCGGCCCCGCGGCCTCACCGCTGTCGAGCAAGGCGGCAAGCCGCTGCTCACCGGCCGGAGGCAATGGCTGGTCACACTCGGCAAAATGCCAGTGTTCTGCGCGGACGACGACCAGCGCAGGATCAAGGGCGGCCAGCTGGGAATTGAGCTTGTCGAGCCGGAACGCGGAGAGTGCGTTTCCTCCGCGCAGTTTGAGTATCGGCATGCCCTGAATTATACCGGAGGCCGACTGAAAACTGACGCGTAGCGGCACTTCAGGGGAGGGAAAGCGCGACAGGCCGGGACCACGTCAACGCACGCACGTACATGGCGATACCCGACCGGCCGTCAATTACCACGCCGGAACTGCGGTTCCTTCAGAGTGCCCGAAATCACCAGAGAGGCGCGGGCCTGCGAGCGCAGTTCGGCCTGCACCCGACCGGACAGTCCACCCTGCCCATCCATATCCAGATTGCCGGCTGCGTTGAGCAGGCCGGCAGCCAGGCGAAGCTGCCTCAGTTGCAATCGGGTGGCGTCGGCACTGAAACTGCCGCTGATCTCCGAGAACAGCGTGGCGCCACCCACACTGTCGGCACCCTGCAGAAGCTTGGTCAGGTCCACCCCGGACAGACTGCCCTTCTGCAG
>CAIPGJ010000828.1 GCA_903864555.1 uncultured Pseudomonadota bacterium
GAGTGCCCCGGCCTCACCATCCTGTTCGAAGGCGGCGTGGTCGGCCCGAAGATCGAGCCGGGCAGGCTGCCGCCCTCGACCAACGAGCAGCGCTGCACCAAGAGTGCCAACATGGTGCTCGGCAGCACCGACGTGCTGCTGCTGTTGCAGCGCGGCTATGTCGATGTCGGCTTCATGGGCGGCGCCCAGATCGACCAGTTCGGCAACCTCAACTCCTCCTTCATCGGCGACCCGAAGCAGCCCAAGACGCGCCTGCCCGGCACCGGCGGCGGCAATGACATTTCCAGCCTGACCCAGATGATCGTGGCGATGAAGCACGAGAAGCGCCGCTTCGTCGAGTCGGTGGACTTCATCACCAGCCCAGGCTTCATCCGCGGCGGCACCACGCGCGCCGAGAGCGGCCTGCCGGCCGGTGGCATGTATCGCGTGGTCACCGACCTGGGCATCTTCGGTTTCCACGAGACCACGCGGCGCATGCAGGCACTGGCGCTGCATGCCGGCGTGACGCCGGAGCAGGTGCAGGACAACACCGGGTTCAAACTCGATTTTGCCCCCGGCATCGCGGTCACCAAGGCGCCCACCGAGCGCGAGCTTGCCGTGTTGCGCAATCTGGACCCGGACCGGCTCTACATTGCCTGAGCACAACAGACCCATCCCGACGAACTCATTCCAAGCAAGGACCGCCATGAGCACCCTCCACCATACCTACGGCATCGCCGCGCGCAACTTCACCGCCTTCCCCGAGATGCCCGATGCCAGGGCCCTGGTCGACTATGGCGTGCGCATGGAGGAACTGGGCTTTGATTCGCTGTGGGTATGGGACCACATCCTGCTGGGCGTCGAGCCGAACTTCCCGATCATCGATTCGCTGACTCTGCTCACGGCGATCGCCGCGCGCACCTCGCGCATCAAGCTATGCACCGGCATCCTGGTGCTGCCGCTGCGCAACCCGGTGGTGCTGGCCAAGCAGCTCTCCAGCATGGACCAGCTCTCCGGCGGGCGCCTGTTGATGGCCATGGCAGCCGGCTGGTACAAGCGCGAATTCGATGCCGTGGGCGTGCCCTTCGAGAAGCGCGGCAAGATCATGGACGAGAACCTCGACATCCTGAAGCGCTTCTGGACCGAGGAGATGGTCAAGGGCGAATGGACCCACCACAAGATCCCCGCTGGCGTGATGTATCCGAAGCCGGTGCAGAGCCCGCGCCCGCCCATCCTGATCGGCGGCTATGTGGACCGCGTGTTGAAGCGCGCCGCCCTCGGCGGTGACGGCTGGCTCACCTACTTCTACCGTCCTGAAGCCTTCGCCAAGTCCTGGAAGAAGGTGCAGGACTTCGCGATTGAAGGCGGCAAGGACCCGGCCACGCTGATGAACGGCTCGCAGCTGCCCATCATGATCGGCAAGTCGCGCGCCGAGGTGGAGGGCCGCATGAACGAGTGGCTGGGCACGGAATGGGACTACGCCTCCTGGAGCGATTCGACCAAGGACAGCGCCATCATGGGCACCGTGGACGAGTGCGTGGCGCAGTTGAAGGAACACCTGGTGGCGGGCGTGCAGAAGCTGGTGTTCGTGCCCTACAAGTACCAGATGGACCAGATCGAGATCATCGCCAAGCAGATCATTCCGCAGTTGAAGGCCTTCCGTCCCTGAACCGGGACGGTAACCGACTTAGACAGAGACGCAGGCAGCATCCCGGGGGTCAACGCCTCATCTGACAATGCATTTTCACCCTTCCGGACCAGCCCGCGGGCCGGCCCGGTTGCAATCGGAGGCTCACATGCAGGAGCAGGACTACCAGGCCATCAAGCTGACCCACGAGGGCGGTGTTTCCCGCATC
>CAIPGJ010000829.1 GCA_903864555.1 uncultured Pseudomonadota bacterium
AGATCATGCGCGCCCTGGAACTGCAGCGCGGCGGCACGCCCGAAGCCAGCCTGTGGTTCTACGGCACGCCCAAGCTGCCACTGGCGGCAGCCGCACGTATCAATGCGCTGATGAGCGATGCTGCGGCTTCCGATGACAGCGACCTGCGCAACATCGCGCATCCGGGCACCACGCTGGCCGCCTGCGCACTGGCCACCGCGGAGAAAACCGGCGCCAGCGGCCACGACATCCTCGCCGCCATCGTGCTGGGCTACGAAGCCGCCGGACGCATCAATGGCGCGGTGGTGCCGGGGCTGCGCGAGAAGGGCTTTCACGGCTGCGTCATTGCCATCTTCGGCGGCACCGTCGCCACCGGACGACTGCTCAACCTGGATGCCACGCAGATGGCGCACGCGCTGTCGCTGGCCGCCACTTCCATCGGCGGCATCATGGCCGCCGCCAACACCAGCACCGCGCGCGAGTACCATGCCGGCCTGGCCGCCATGCTGGGGGTGAATGCCGCCCAGGCCGCGGCCATGGGCTATACCGCCGAGACGACCATCTTCGAGACGAAGCACGGCTTCTTCGATGTGGTGGGCGCGCCGCCCGATGCGGAAAAGATCGCGCGCGTCACCGCCGATTTCGGCACGCGCTGGGAGATCCTCACCGACATGGCCATCAAGCTGGTGCCTGGCGGCCATCCCTACCATGCCATGGCCGAAGCCGCCGCCAATGCCGCACGCGAGGGCAACATTGCGCCCGCCGACATGGCGGCCATCATCCTGTCACGCCCGGGCACCCGGCGCCTGGACGGGCCACGCCACCCCACCGACCTCATCGGCATCGCGCACAGCCCGGCCTATTTCATGGCGGCGGGCGCCGCTGACCGCAGCTTCTCCTGGGCGCATGCCAGCGAAGCAAAGATCATGGACCCGGTGATCCGCGGGCTGCTCGACAAGGTGGAAGTGGGCGCACCGCCCACGGAAAACCTCGATCGCTACAAGCAGGGCTGCACCGTCACCATCCGTACCCGCGACGGCAAAACCAGCAGCAGCACCGTGTACGCACCGCGGGGCGCCGCCGTGCTCGGCATCCGCTGGGAGGATGTCGAGGAAAAGTACCGCGCCCTCGCACCCTTTGCCCGGCTCTCGCCACAGGCCATCGAGGCAAGTTGCAATACCATCCGCGACCTGCGGGACCTGAAAAACATCGGTGCGCTGATCACACTGTTGCGCTGAAGCGGAACCCGTCCGACACGGGCACAACAACACGAGGAGGAAGCATCTTGCTGAAGACCATCCTGCGCACCGCCATCATCGCTACTGCGCTGCTGCCCGGCATCGCCACGCAGACCCATGCACAAACCGGCGCGCCGGCAGGCTACCCCTCGAAACCCGTGAGCCTGGTGGTGCCCTTCACCTCGGGCGGCCCCAATGACGAGGAGTTCCGCCTGTTCCTGCCGCGCATCCAGGAAAGCATGAAGCAGTCCTTCGTGTTCGACTTCAAACCCGGCGCCGCCTCCACCATCGGCACGGCTTACGCGGCCAAGGCCACCCCCGATGGCCACACCCTGCTGCTCACCAATGGCAGCATCACCATCCATCCCAACTTCTACCCCGACCTCGCCTACAAGGTGCCCGACAGCTTCGAGCCGGTGATCCAGATGACCGAGCGCTACACCGTGCTTATCGCCAGCGTCGCCGCCCTGCCCGATGTGCACAACGTGCAGGACCTCATCGCCTGGGCCAAGGCCAACCCCGGTGCGCTCAACTGCGGCACCGCCGGCGCCGGTGGCATCAGCCACATCGCCTGCGTGGCGCTGTCCGCCGCCGCCGGCATCCCCATCGCCCCCATCCATTACAAGGGTGTCTCGCAGGGCCTGATCGACGTGCTGGCCGGCCGCACACAACTCACGGCGGGCACCATTTTCGTCGCCCAGGGCGGCATCAAGTCCGGCAAGCTGCGCCCTATCCTGGCGCTCAATGCAGTGCGCTCGAAGATCTACCCGGAACTGAAGACCGCGATGGAACAGGGACTGGATGTGGAGTACCCCACCTGGCTGGGCGTATTCGCCCCGGCGGGCACACCGCAGGCCATCGTGCGCCGGCTGAACAGTGAATTTGCCACCGCCGCGCGCATGCCCGACACCATGGCCCGCCTGGAAGCCCAGGGCACCTTCGTGGTGGCCGCCTCACCCGAAGCCTTCCGCAAGAAGGTGGTGGGCGAATCGACGCGCTGGTCCAGGATCATTCGCGAGAAGGGCATCACCTCGGGCGAGTAGCCCTGCGCGGGTGAGGCAGGCCGCAGCCCGGCGCGGTCAGCCCAGGGGGCGATAGATCGCGGCAAAGCGCTGCTGTTCGCAGACGCCGAAATCACCGGGCGCGTACTGCAGCAGCCAGTCACCCGCGGCGCCCTGCAAGAGGTCACCGCCCGCAGAGCGCGTCATGGTGAACGCAGAATCAATGCACTTGGCGAGCACCGGCACCGGGCGGGACACATAGGCCCCGTCCTCGCCGGCCCGGGTGGGCGCCAGTGCTGCATATTTCGCATCGAAGCGCTCGCGCGATACGCTCCAGCGACTGCCGGTGGAACCGGTAATGAGCGCATCGCCTGGCTGGTAGCGATTGAGACCTTCCAGGCTGGTCAGTTCGCTCGCCTCGCGGGCAAACGCCACCGTGACAGTTTCCGATTTCACGTAGTGGGTCGCCGCCGGATCGACCGCCAGGTCGATGGCCAGCGACTGCAGGGCCAGCACTGTCATGGCAACGCCACCGCCCCGGGCCTACTTCACAATCTCGAGCAGCTCCACTTCGAACACCAGTGGCGCATCCGGCGGGATGGTGCCGGGCACGCCGCGGCTGCCATAGGCCAGGTTGGAGGGACACAGCAGCTTCGCCTTGCCACCCACCTTGAGTGTCTGCACACCTTCGGTCCAGCAGGGAATGACGCGATTGAGCGGGAAGGTCGCGGGCTGGCCGCGCTTGTAGGAGCTGTCGAATTCCCTGCCATTGGTGAGAGTGCCGCGATAGTGGACCTTCACGGTGTCACTGGCGCTGGGGCTGGTGCCCTTGCCTTCAGTGAGCATGGTGATCTCGATGCCGGAGGCGGTCTTGACCGGGAGGGCAGGTTCCGCTGCGTGCAAGGCAGCGGGCAGGGTAGCGAGGGTGGCAGCAGCAAACAGGGAAGCGACGGCAAGGGCGTTCATGTGACAGGCGACTCCGGGTTGAAATAAAGCCCGGCCCGGACCCATGCCCGGGCAAGGGCAGCTCCGGATTGTGCCTGCGAACCCGCTGACCGCAAAACGGCGCCCCAGGGGATGCACTACGCGACGCATTACGCGACACAGCAAAGGTTGCGGACCCGGTGCTGCTGCGCCAGGGTCCCACCCGACGGCGACGATGCGCTTCGCCGATTGTCGGGGAGTCGTGCCTGCGGCGCGGTTGACCCCCTTGTCAAAGGGGGCCGACTCGTGAGCGCAGCGAACGAG
>CAIPGJ010000830.1 GCA_903864555.1 uncultured Pseudomonadota bacterium
CCGGATACTGCCGATTGACCCCTGCCGTCATTGGCACATGTTTTGCTGAAGGTATGGTCTTGCTGAGGGTACGGTCTTGCTGAAGTCCGTATGACCTTGTCTGTGCAACCTGTCCGGGAGGCAACATGTTCAACGCAAGACGGTTCCCTGTTCGCAAGGCCATTGCCGCCGCGTCCCTGGGCGCGGCGCTGTTCGGGGCTGGCCTCGCCACTGCCCAGACGGTCAAAATCGGCGCGCCTCTGGCGCTGTCGGGCGGGCTGGCCGACGAGGGAAAGAAGCAGCAGGCGGCCTATGAGTTATGGCTGGAGCGAGTCAACGCAGCGGGCGGCATCAATGTCGGGGGCAAGAAGCTCAAGGTGCAACTGGTGACCTACGACTACCAGACCAATGAGCAGCGGGCCCAGCAACTGGCGGAAAAGCTGATCGTTGACGACAAGGTCAATTTCATGACTGCCCCGTTCGGTTCCGGGCACACCAAGGTGGTGGCGGGCGTGGCCGAGCGTTACGGCGTGCCCATCATGGCGGTGGCTTCGGCCGAGCCGGTGCATAACCAGGGCTACAAGAACCTGTTCGGCACGCTGGCGCCCAGTGCCGGCCTGGTCGATTCAATGTATGGCTACGTCAAGGAGCGGGCAGCTTCGGTCAAGCGGATCGCCATCGTCGGGCGCGACGATGTGTTCCCCAAGACCATGGCTACCCTGATGGCAGGCGGGGCGAGCCGATACGGCATGCAGGTCGTCCACCAGAGCCTGTATCCGGTGGGGGCTCTGGACCATGCCTCGGCCATCACGGCGATCAAGGCGGTTGCGCCGGACTGGATCTATGTCACCGGCTACACCAAGGACCTGGTACTGTTTCGCAAGCAGATGAGCGACCTCAAGGTGGAGGCGCCCGTCATCACCATGGTGACCGGCCCGGCCTACCGGGAGTTCGTCGACAGCCTGGGGCCGCTCGCCGAGAACGTGACCAGCGCCACCTGGTGGCACCATGCCACCCCGTTCAAGGGGGATGACGTGTTCGGCACGACCCAGGCCTTTTTCACTGCCGTGAAGAACAAGACCGGGCAGGATCCTGATTACGTCCATGCGTCCTCCGCCGCAGCCCTGATCGCGCTGCAGAAGGCCATCGAGAAGGCCGGCACGCTGGATCGTGACAAGGTCCGGCAGGCACTCACCGAATTGCAGATTGCCACCTTCTACGGGCCGATCAAGTTCCGCGAGGACGGCATGAATTCCGTGCGTGACCTGCCCATCATCCAGGTCCAGGGCGGCAAACCGGTGGTGCTGTATCCGCGCGAGGTGCGCCAGGGCGACCTGCGCATGATGAAGTGATGTTCCCCGCAGTCGCCACGATCACCAGGGGAGAATTTCCATGCCGAAACTGCTGACTGACGCCCAGCTGGCGCAGTTTCGCCGGGAGGGATACGCGCATCCGTTTCGGGCCATCAGCGCAGACGAGGCGGCCGGGTACAGCCGGCGCATCGAGGCCTACGAGGCCGCCGTCGGACATGACGCCAACCGGACGCTGAAGATCAAGGGCTACCTGGCCTTCCCGTGGCTGGTCGAGCTTGGCCGCAGCCCCGCCATCCTCGATGCGCTGGAGGACATCATCGGTCCGGATATCCTGCTGTTCGGGGCCTCCATCTTTGCCAAGAACGGTCGTGACCCACGTTACGTGTCCTGGCATCAGGATTCCGCGTACTTCGGGCTGGATCCCCATGAGGAAGTCACTGCCTGGGTCGGCCTGACCGACAGTACCCTGGAGAAGGGCTGCCTCAAGATCATGCCGGGAAGCCATCTGGAGGCCGACAGGCACCATGTCGAGACCTTTGCCGCGGACAACATGCTGGCCCGGGGCCAGAGCATCGAGGACATTGACGAGGCCCGTGCCGTGCACATGGAGGTGGCGGCGGGGGAATTCTCGCTCCACCACGAGCGCACGGCGCACGCCTCCGGTCCGAACCGTTCGGACACCCGCCGCATCGGCTTCGCCTTCTTCTATATTCCTACCCATGTGCGATCGACCATAGGCAGGCGGGCCGCCACGCTGGTGCGTGGCGTGGACCGCTACGGCCACTGGGATGCCGACTGCCTGCCGCGCCACGACCTTGACCCGCTATCGATGGCGCAACTGTCCAGTGCCTGGGGTGAATACCGGGATGGCGAGATCAGGCAGGCCGCCGACATGGCAGTGGAATAAGCAAAGACTTTTTGCTTCCTTGGGTCTGCCGGTGGATGCCGGCAGAATCCGCGGCTTGATGAATCGGGTGGATGTGGCACATGACGACAGTGGTGGAATACGGCATCCCGACGGACAAGGAAGCGATCCAGCTGCGGCTGGGCATCGAGAGGGGATGTTTTCGCGATGAAGGTCTGGACCTGTCCTTGAAGGTGGTGTTTGGCGGCCCCGAGATCGCCGCGCGCTACGATGCCGGCGGCCTGAAGATCGGTGAACTGGGTTCGCCACCTGCCACCACGGCCATCGCCAAGGGGGCACGCTTCCATATTGTCGCCAGCAGTGTGCGCAGGCGCGCCCTGCAGTATCTGGTTGTCCACCCGGCCATACGCGATTGGCAGGATCTGCACGGCAGGACTGTGGCGGCACTGTCCATCGGCAGTTGCAGCTACTGGTTCATGCGCACCGTGCTGGCCCATCATGGGCTGGACCCTGATCGGGATGTCAACATCGTCGGCCTGGGCGAGCGCTATCCCC
>CAIPGJ010000831.1 GCA_903864555.1 uncultured Pseudomonadota bacterium
GCGCACCGACCTGCCGGCCAAGAGCGTGAAGGAACTGATCGCGCTGGCGCGTGCCACCAAGAGCCAGCTCAATTTCGGTTCATCCGGCATGGGCAGCACGCCGCACATGGCCGCCGAACTGTTCAAGATGATGGCCAAGGTGGAGATGGTGCACGTGCCTTACAAGGGCTCGGCCGATGCGGTGACCGACGTGATCGCCAAGCGGCTGGACGTGTTGATCACCACCATGCCGGCCATGCTGGGTGCGGTGAAGTCGGGCGAGGTGCGCGGGCTGGCGGTGACCTCGCTCAGGCGCAATGCCGCCCTGCCTGACCTGCCCACGATCAGCGAGTCCGGCCTGCCCGGCTACGAGTTCGGCGTGTGGTGGGGCGTATTCGTGCCGGCCGCCACGCCGGTGGCGGTGGTGAACAGGATGCACCAGGGGATCGCCAGCATGCTGAAGATGGACGACGTGCGCGCCAAGATCGCGGCGCAGAACGTCGATGTCGCCGGCAGCGCCTCGCCGAAGGAGTTCGCCGACCACGTGCAGAAGGAAGCCGCCACCTGGGCGCAGGTGATCAAGACGGCAGGCATCAAGGCCAACTGAGCGGCCCGCCACAGCAAAAGGCCGGGCATGCTGCCCGGCCTTTTTGTTGAAATGATCCGGATGCTGATGATTATATTAAACCGGATCACTCAATAAGAAGGGCTAGGACCATTCGAATACGATCATAATTGATCCGCATGGTCCGGTGTCGGCTTACTCCCGCGTCCAGACCGACACCGCGCCCGCGCAGTCGCAGGCCCATGCCGGGCACGGTCTGGATTTCGAAGTTGGCCTGGCCGGTGCTGCCGCTGTTGTGGAAGTCGAACACGATGCCCGATTCCGGTCCCGGCGGAAACACGAAGTCCGCGGGGAAGAGCACGGAGTGGCCCCACCATTCCTCCTGCTTCTCGTTGCAGTAGCTGGAAGCGGGGCCCATGGACAGGGCATTGTGTTCCCAGGTGCCGCTGCCGTTGACATTGTTGTCGTTGGTCTGGAAGTTGTCGACTACCCAGCGGCCACCGGCGCTGTCGGTGGATGCGACGATGTCCACGCTTTCGTGGGTGCGATAGCCGCCGCCGCTGTTGCCCGTGGTGAGGTCGTTATAGCCGACGCCCTGGTCGCTGGTGTCGAGGCTGCGGGCCTGGATACTTGCAGGTACAGCAATGGCGGTGCCGAGTTAGGGGGCCGCCTGGACCGCCGTGAGTTCAGTCCTTCCTTAGGCGAAGTCGCCTGGCAGCCAGGGGCTGCCATCAGCCTTCACGATGGGGCGGGTGACCGAATATGACTTGCCGTTGGTGGGGATGTACATGGAGTGCTTGCCCGGCCCGCCCACCACCAGCACGGTGATGTCCTGCCATTTCTGCACCATGCTCACCGGCGTGTCGAGCGGCCTGTCCTTGTAGCGCTTGACGAGGTAACGCCACAGCCGGCGCTCGATGTTCTCGCGCGAGTAGCGCGACATCGGGATGCGTGCCTGCTCGTACAGGGCGTGCCGGATGTCATCCTTGGTCCAGCCTTCGGCGGCGATGGTGGCGGCATGCTCCGGCCCGAGCAGCAGCAGCACTTCGCCTTCGTAGTAGCCATTGTTCTGGCCGGTGGTGGCCATGGTGCCGGCGATCATGGTGATGAGGCCGCCTGCCGTGGTGCTTTCATGGTCGTTGATGTTGTGCGGGGCCTCGCCGCCGATCACCGTGACCGTGCTGACCTCGGGTGCGAAGCCGCGCTCGGCGCGCAGCGAGGGCCAGCCGGCCGGCAATGCCGCTTCGTTCTCCGCGATGCAGTAGGTGTAGCGACCCGGGTGGCTCATGGTGGCCTTGCTGATCTCCCCCGGTCTGGCGCCGCCGATGTTGATGAGGATGAGGCGGATGGCGCGGCCGATCACGCCATTGGCCCAGGGGCCGGGACCGAACACGCCGGTGCCGCCGTGGATATTGAGCGTCTCGGCAAGCGGCCCGCCGACGATGAGCAGCGGCGTCACCGGGTGCGTGCTCACCTGCATGTTCTTGAGCGAGAGCTTCGGATCGACCAGCGCCTCGACCGCGGCCACCAGCACCGGCATGTGCTCGGGCAGGCATCCGGCCATCACCGCATTCACCGCGATGCGTTCCACCGTGGCCATGCCCATGCGCGGGGTGATCACCCCGGCAAGGTGTCCGGGCGGCAGGCCGGCGCCTGCGACCATGGCGGCCACGCGTTCTTCCGTGGGTGGTACCAGC
>CAIPGJ010000832.1 GCA_903864555.1 uncultured Pseudomonadota bacterium
CCGCGGCGATCTGGCGCTGGGTGGTGCCGAAGGTCTTCATGTGAAAGCGCGCCTGTGCGGCATAGATGTCCATGAACACGCTGCGATCGCCGGTGTCGACCAGCGCTTCGGGGGGCAGGGGCAGGCCTTCGCCCATGGCGAGCAGATCCTTCAGGTGGCTCTCGGCCAGCTCGCGGTCCCAGCTGCCCTTGAAGGCTTCGAACATTTCCTTGCGCCGCTCGGGGAAGTTCATTTTCTCGGTGCCCACCACCAGCGCGATGTCGTAGAGGCCTGCGGCAATCGCCGCATAGGCCTGCAGCACGCCGCTGGATGAGCTGGCGCAGGCATTGTCGGTGTTGTAGATGGCGATGCCCTCGAAGCCCATGGCGCGCAGCGAACACTGGCCGCGGATGCCGTGCTGGCCTTCGAGCACGCCCTGGCGGGTGTTGCAGAACCAGCCGGCCTGCACCGCGCCCTGTTCGATGCCGGCATCCTTCAAGGCGAGGGTGACGGACTCGGCGGTGAGCTGCTTCACGCTCTTGTCGGTGTGCTTGCCCAGCGGCGTCATGCCGGCGCCGATGATGAAGACTTCGCTCATGGGTTGCGCTCTCGCTGTCGTGTCTGGTGGAAGGGCTTGGATCCGGTCTTGGATGGTGCATCCGGGGCAGGGGTGTGTCAACGCGGCCGGTTCCCAAATGGGAATGCCGGTCGGCGTTTTGACCCGCAATCTTGGCGCGTGCTCTAATGATTCGACAATGAGGCGCGGCCTTGATCCTGATTGACGCCACAAAGCGCCCGAAGAAGTCCCGGCATATCCAAGGAGAAGATCATGATCGTCACACGATCCCCCGCAATGAATTGGCAACGCGCCACCCTCGCCCTGGCCTTGTCGGCAGCCGCCGGCTCGGCGCTGGCACAGGCTTATCCCTCGCGCCCGGTGCGCGTGATCGTGCCCTTTGCCTCCGGCGGCAACACCGACCTCACGGCACGGCCGCTGGCCACCAAGCTGGGCGAGGCCATGGGCCAGAGCTTCCTCGTGGACAACCGCCCCGGCGCCAACACCATCGTCGGCGCCGAGATCACCGCCAAAGCCACTCCGGATGGCCACACCTTGCTGCTGGCGGCGCAGAACACGCTGTGCATCAACCCCTACAGCTACAGCAAGCTGCCCTACGATCCGAACAAGGACTTCGCGCCCATCGCCATGCTCACCGACTACAAGTACGCCTGGGTGGCGCGCAACAGCCTGCCGGTGAAGAACATCCCCGAGATGGTGGCCTATGCCAAGGCCAACCCGGGGAAGCTCAGCCACGCCTCCATCGGCGAAGGATAGTCCGGGCACCTGGCGCAGATCCTGTTCGAAGGCATGGCGGGCATCACCATGATCCACGTGCCTTACAAGGGCAACACGCCCATGATCGCCGACCTGCTGGGCGGCAATGTCGACACCGCCACGCTGGGACCGGCCACCGTCATGTCGCTGGTGAAGGCCGGCAAGGTGAGGATGCTCGCTATGGGCTCGGACAAGCGCCTGCCCGAAATGCCCGACATGCCCACCGTGGCCGAGGCCGGCTATGCGGGCTTCACCGTGGGCACCTGGGTGGGCATGGTGACGCAAAAGGCGGTGCCCAAGCCCATCATCGACCGCCTCAACCGCGAGATCAACCGCGCTCTGCAGTCCCCCGAAGTCCGCCAGCCCGTCGAAGGCCAGATGGTCACCCTGGGCAGCGGCACCCCGGAAGACCTGGCCAAACGCATCGCCTTCGAGCAGGAGCGTTGGTCCAAAGTGGTGAAGTCGATCAACCTGAAGTTTGATTGAGCGCTGCAGCTTCAAAAGGGCGGCTGGTGTAAACCCCCTTGTCAAAGGGGGCCGACGCGACGCAGTCGCGCGGGGGGATTTTGGCCAACCAGGCTGGTCTGACTGCCTTCGCAATTGACGACCATGAATCCCCGGTGAGGGTCGTTGCCTTGCAGGCAGGGTGATGCCGGACGACATGCAGGGCTTCCATCCGGCCATGACTGGTGAACGGTGGGCCGCGGGAGATAATCCCCCCGCTCGTTCGCTGCGCTCACGAGTCGGCCCCCTTTGACAAGGGGGTAAACCTTCGCGTGGCAGTCGATTCCCGGGCGATAATGCGCCCATGCTCTCCGCCTTTGAAAACCGTCTGCGCAAGAATCTCGCCCACTCGACCAAGTGGGCAAAGCGGCGTGGTATCAGCTGCTTTCGCATCTATGACCGCGACGTGCCGCAGTTTCCCTTCGCCATCGACTGGTTCGAGACGGTGGCGCCGCGTGCCGAAGTCCACCTGCACGTGCAGGAGATCGACACCGGCTGGAAGCGCACCGACGAGGACTACACCGCCTGGCTGGTGGCCGTGTGCGATGCCATCTGCGCCATCTGCGAGGTGCCGGCGGCGCAACTGCACCTGAAGCGCCGTGAACGCCAGCGTGGCACCTCGCAGTACGAGAAGCTCGATGACGCGCTGGCCGAGTCGTTTGAGGTGGTGGAGGGCGGACATCGTTTCGAGGTGAATTTTGACAGTTACCTGGACACGGGCCTGTTCCTCGACCACCGGCCGACGCGTGCGCAGGTGGCCGAAACCATCGCGCAGCGCGTCGCGGCCGGCAAGGATGTGCGCTTTCTCAACCTGTTCGCCTACACCGGCAGCTTCACCGTGTATGCCGCCGGGGCTGGTGCGAAGTACTCCACCACGGTCGATCTCTCCAACACCTATCTGGCGTGGACGGCGCGCAATTTCACGTTGAATGGCATCGATGCCGGGCGGCACGGGCTGGTGCGCGCCGATGTGATGACCTGGCTGGGCGCGGTGGTGGCTGCGGGCGAGCACTATGACGTGATCGTGCTGGATCCACCGTCCTTCTCCAACTCGAAGAAGATGCAGGGTGTGCTCGACGTGCAGCGTGACCATCCGCGCATGGTGCAGCAGTGCCATGACCTGCTCAACCGCGGCGGCGAGTTGTTCTTCTCGACCAACCTGCGCTCCTTCGAGATCAACCCGCAACTGGTAGCGCGGCTGGGCCTGCAGGAGATCACCCACCACAGCGTGCCGGATGACTTCCGGCGCCCCAGTCGCCCGGGGCCGCATCGTGCGTGGCATGGGGTGCGCTGAGGCGGACGCCAGCGGCATTGACAGGGTGGGGGGGCAGAACCCCGAACGCGGAAGGTCTGGGCCTGGGCGGGCAGTGACAGCACCGCTGCTGCGATCCATGCGCGTATGTTCCTGGCGCGGCGTTTGTGCCTACAATGTTCCGGCAGACAGTCAGGATCCGGCGCCAGACCGCGACAGGGCTGTTCGAACCAAAGGAGAAGGCGACATGAAAACCGCGTATGCGTTTGCGGTGGCGTCAGCCATGGCATTGACAGCCATGATGACCCCCGCCCGGGCCCAGAACTACCCGAACAAGCCGGTGCGAATGGTGGTCCCGGTGGCACCGGGTGGCAATCTGGACATCATCTCGCGTGCCGTGGCGGACAGGCTGTCGCAGCAGCTGGGGCAACCCATGCTGGTGGAGAACAGGGCCGGTGCGAACAGCGCCATCGGCACCGAGTTCGTGGCGAAGTCAGCCCCTGACGGCCATACGTATCTGATGATCGCCAGCACTTTCATCATCACCCCCGGCATCATGGCGAAGGTGCCTTATGACCCGGTAAGGGATTTTGCTGGCGTCAGCCTGATCGCCTGGATACCTCAGATCCTGGTGGTGCATCCCTCGGTCCCGGCGCAGAACGTGAAGGAGCTGATTGCCTGGGCGAAGGCCAGTCCGGGCCGGCTCAATTTCGCCACTTCAGGCGGGTCGGGTTCGCATATCGCGAGTGAACTGTTCAGCCGGCAGGCCGGCATACAGTCGGTGCCCGTGCTCTACAAGGGTTCGGCACCAGCGCTGACCGATGTGGTGGGCGGGCATGTGGCGATGATGATCGACACCCTGAGCACCTCCAGCGCCCATGTGCGCGAAGGCAAACTGCGGGCGCTGGGCGTGACAAGCCCGACCCGCTCGGCACTGTTTCCCGATGTGCCCACCATCAGCGAGACCCTGCCTGGCTACGAGGCACGCATCTTCAATGCCATGGTGGCGCCGG